>JAUNGK010000012.1 GCA_030524555.1 Bacillota bacterium
TATAAAACCGATTACAAGATGTATTCTTTGGATTTTGAGGAATTTTTGTGGGCAAAGGGATATACAGATTCTTTTATTGACGAATTATTGGAACATATGAAAAAATTATGTCCGTTTAATGAGGTTGAATTGTCAACGTGCCGGGGGCTTTTTCTTGATTATTGTATTTTGGGAGGAATGCCTGCTGTTGTGCGGGAATATGTTCAGAAAGGAACTTTTGAAAAATCCCTTGCGATACAAAGGCAGTTGCTGGAAGACTATAAAGAAGATGTGCGAAAATATGCCGAAGGAATGGATCAGGCAAGAATTTTAAATGTATTTAATCATATTCCGGTGCAACTGGCAAAGGATAATAAAAAATTTCAAATTTCCAAAGTGGCAAAAGGAGCCCGCTTTAAAGATTATAGAGGTTGCATTGAATGGCTGAGTGATGCAGGCATGATTAATTTGTGCCATTGTCTTAATTTTCCGGAGCTTCCGTTAAAAGGAAATATCGATGAAACAAAATATAAGATTTATTTTGCCGACAGCAGTCTTTTGGTGGCTATGTTGGATGAGGAAGCCCAGGAGGATTTACGTGCAAATAGAAATCTGGGGGTTTATAAGGGAGCACTTTGCGAAAATATTGTTGGAGAAGCCTTGGTAAAAAGTGGGTATGGACTATATTACTACAAAAGGGAAAATTCAACTTTAGAAGAAGATTTTTTTGTGAGAACGACGGAAAACTTAATTCCGATAGAAGTAAAGGCAACTAATGGAAGAGCCAAGTCTTTGAAGACGTTGGTCCATGATAAAAGATATCAGGAGATTTGTTGCGGAATTAAGCTTACCGGAGGAAATATTGGTTTTGAAAATGAAATATATTCTTTTCCTTATTTTTGTACATTTTTATTGAAGAGATATTTGAGATCAATGTTTTAAGGAAAAGTATTAGGAGAAAGGGAGATATGTTATGAACGAAAATACATCATCCAAAAGGAGAGAATGGGTAAAGAATGCGGCGATCATTTTTCTGATCATTATGCTTTTGCTGACCTTCTTTTCCAATACGATTATGAATTATTCACTGCCGGAGGTGGCTACTCAATATGTTCAAAGTGGAACAATCACAGCTAAGGTCAGGGGAACCGGCAATGTGGAGGCTACCGATCCTTATAATGTGGTTGCTAAGGAATCCCGAGTGATTGCCAGCGTGGCGGTTAAGCAGGGTGATGTAGTGGAAAAGGATCAGGTTCTTTATTATCTTGAAGATGCGGAAAGTGATGAACTTCAAAAGGCTGAGGATGAGCTTGAAGACCTTAAGCTTGCTTACATGAAGGGGCTGTTTGGCAATAATGTGTCTTCTGAAGTGATCAGCAAGGTAGCCAATGGAAACACCGACGGGTTTGCCACTCTGCAGGCCAAGGTTACGGATATGCAGAACCGTCTGGATGCGGCCCAGGATCGGGTGAAGGAGTGCCAGGATACGTTAGATGCGATTAGCTTACAGAGCACAATTAACAACAACAATTCCAGTGTATCAACTGCAGCAGATGAGCTTGCTAAAATCAAGGCTACAACAGACCTTACTCATGCAACGGAAGGCTTTAATCGGTATAAGGCTGAGAGGGTTGCGGAACTGACGAGTGAAATTACGGAGTTGGAAAAGCAGATAGCTGATCTTGAGGTGGTGATTGGCAGTGGGGAAGGGGCGATGGGCGATCAGACTTCAGCGGACACTACAGATACTTTACAAATAAAGAAGCAAGAAACAAAGGATAAACTTGACAAAGCTTTAATCACTTTAAATGAAAAAATTAGTCAAAGCTATACACTAAGCGAAGCTCTCGTATTTAGTCAAAATGCAGATTGGAACAAGCTTAGTAATGATCAACAGCTTGCATTACAGGATTTTAATGCAGCTTATACCGACTATAAACAGTACAGTGATTCCCTGAATGATGTGTCCAGTGTGGGAAATAATCAGGATGAATTGAAGAGGAAAAAGGAAAGACTCTCCAGTTTACAAGCCAAGCTTGCTGAAATTAACGCTATCACCGTGGAATCCAGTGAAGGCGTACAGGATGCAACGGCAAGGTTGGAAAAGGCGGAACAAAATATCAATGAAATAACCAGTGCGGGCAAGCAGTCCTCTGTCGCATACCAAAACCAGATAGCCAACGCAGAGGCGGCCCTTAAGAATGCTCAGGCTGTTTATGATCTTCTTAAGGAAGAACAGACCCTTATGGTTTCTGACATTAATGCGGAGCTTGATCTTGCCAAGGCCAGCAAGGACATTGCGGATAAGGAGGAGGAGATCGCTAAGCTTAAGGAGAAATCCATGGGTGCAGCGATTACGGCTCCTGTAGCGGGAACAGTGACTTCTCTTGCCTATGTGGCTGGAGAGACCACCAAACCTGAAGAGCCTGCGGCAGTTATTCAGGCAGAAGGAAAGGGCTTTACCCTTTCAATTTCCGTAACTAATGAACAGGCTCAGAAGGTTCAGGTAGGAGATGTGGCAGAGCTGCAGAATGCATGGTACTATGATGACGCACAGGTGATTCTTTCAGCTATAAAGCCTGATCCTGATGCACCGGGACAGAAGAAGCTTCTGGTATTTGATGTTACGGGAAGCAGTATTCAGGCAGGGCAGGCATTAAATATTTCCGTAGGCCAGAGAAGTGCGGAATATGAATTAGTGGTTCCCAACAGTGCAGTGAGGGAAGACAATAACGGTAAATTTATTTTGATCGTAGAGTCAAAGAGTACACCGCTTGGCAACAGATATATTGCAACCAGAGTGGATGTGGAGGTACTTGCGTCCGACGACAATAATACGGCAATTTCAGCGCCGTTATATGGATATGAATATGTAATTACAACCTCCACTAAGCCGGTAGAAGCGAAGAAGCAGGTAAGACTTAACGAGTAGTGAAGCCTCAAATTAAAGGGAAAGGAGACAGGTATGGTTTCAAGGATTAAAACTTTCATAAGCGGACTTTCCGTCAAGCAGATAGTGTATTCTCTGACTACAATCCTGTCTTTGCTTTTGTTTTTACTACTGACAGTCTGGTCAAACAAGGAGATAGAAGGGCTGATTGACCAGCAGGGGGCATCCCGCTGGGATGCCGAGGGAGGAAGCGCTCAGGTCAGCTGCTTTTTGGCAGATCATGTGAAACTGGAGGAATTTTCCATCCTCAGCTTTGAAAGCCAGCTGGAGCAGCAGCTTAAGGAGGTTCTTCCGGCTGAAGCGTATTCTGAGGAAAATGGAAAAAGGCTGGTGGTGGATGCATACAGCTCTATGGGCCGGATTACGATTGTCAGCGAAAAGGGAACACTGGAAGCGAATGCAGTAGGAGTGGGAGGAGATTTCTTTCTGTTTCATCCTCTTACACTGGTTTCGGGGGCGTATTTTTCCGGTGATGATCTAATGAAGGATTCTATTATTTTGGATGAGGAGGCAGCATGGCAGCTTTTTGGCTCCAGTGATATTGCGGGGCAAAGCGTTATGATTGGCGGAGTACCTCATTATGTAAGCGGCGTAGTGAAAAGGCAGACGGGGCGTTTCGCCGAAAACGCAGGACTTGATAATACAGTTGTTTATGTGTCCAATGAAAGCCTTGCGGCATACGGAACGGGAGAGGGAATTAGCACCTATGAGGTGATTGCACCCAATCCGGTGAAGCATTTTGTATACAATGCGGTGAAGGAAAAGCTGGGTGTGAATGAGGAGGATATGATCGTTGTGGAAAATTCCTCCCGCTATTGTGTGGAAGCGTTGATTCCGGTTGTTTTGGATTTTGGAACAAGATCTATGCAGAATGCGGCAGTTAAATTTCCTTACTGGGAAAATATTGCAAGGGGTTATGAGGATATAAAGGCAATTGTTCTGATTTTTCAAATGCTGTTTTTGTTGGTGCCTGGGGTTATTATTGTGGTATTCCTTATCATAAAATGGAGGAATAGAAGCTTTACCTGGAAGGATATAGGCAATCGTTTGATTGATATGAAAGACGGAATAAGGAAGCGGGCCAAAGGCGAAAAGGATAAATGGGAGCATTTTTAGAAGAGGAGCGGAAAGGAGTTATGGTACAGCTATGAATAAGAAAATTGTATTGATGGCAATCATGGTACTTATTATAAGCCTTACGGGATGTAAAGGAAAATCGCAGGCAGGAGCAGAAAATGTCTCCAGTAAGGATTATGTATATCGGATAGAGGATATGCAGTTATCCGGTGAAAATCAAAATGCCATAACAATGATAAAGGCAGGAAATGAAATTTTCGGCTATGAGTACGTGTGGCAGGAAAGCAGCAATGGGGAGCAGATTATTTTTTATAAGGTAAAAAATAACGGCCTGGAAAGGCTGTTTGAAATTTATGCCGAAGAAAATTCCAGCTTTTCTTCTTTTGCAATAGATCCGGAAGGAAATTTATATTCCATAAAAAACAGATATACCTATACCGGAGAAATTGATGAGGAAACCGGCGAATATCTGGGAGAGGGAGAATTTATAGACGAATATTTTCTGGTTAAGTTTGCAAGCGACGGAAGCGAAGCCTTTTCCCGGGATTTGGCAGAGATTCCTGAACTGCAGAAACTTAAGGAGGATGCGGGATATTTTAATGTCAATAACGCAATGATAAACGGGGATAACCTTTATATTAACTGCTGTGGGTATTATGTTCAATTTGATAAGGAAGGCCAGTTAAAAAAAATCATCGGAAATCAGGGAGGCCAAAACCAGCTTGAGAATGCAAACCTGCTTACCTTGGCGGACGGAAAAGTTATAGCGATCATCTATGAGGAAAGTTCTATGATGCTCGCCCAGGTGGATATGGAGAACGGAACTTTGGGAGAGAAGGTTAAGCTTCCTGGGATTGGCTGGAACTACAGTTATTATCAGGGAATGGGGTATGATCTGTATCTATCGGATAATTATGGAGTATATGGATATAATCTGGGTGACGAGGATAAGACCTGTCTGATGAACTTTGTGGACTCTGACTTTATGTGTTGGGGAATCAATAATGTTATCCCCATTAGTGAAAGGGAGTTTTATGCTTCCTATGACGATGCAGAAACCGGCGAGAGCAGAGTGGCGAAGTTTTCCAAGGTTGATCCGGCGGACGTGAAGGAAAAGCAGGAAATAGTTCTTGCGATGGCATATACAAACTGGGATGTAAAATCTGAGGTTATAAAGTTTAACAAGAACAATGATGAATACCGCATTGTGCTTCAGGATTATGCTGCTTTGTATGCGACAGAAGAAGATTATAATGCGGGAGTAACCAGGCTAAATACGGACATTGTTTCCGGTAAGATACCGGATATCATTCTCTTAGATGACAGTATGCCCATTGACAGCTATATCAGCAAAGGAATGCTTGAGGATATCAAGCCTTATATTGAAAAAGACAGCGATATGGAGCTTAGTGATTATATGCCCAATGTGATAGAGGCTTTTTCAGTAAGCGGAAAGCTGTATTCTCTGGTGCCTTATTTTTCCATTCAGACTTTACTTGCCAAAACTGCTGATGTGGGGCCGGAAAGAGGCTGGACGGTGCAGGAGGCTGTAGAACTTTGGGATTCAAGACCTGCAGGTACTGAATTTATTAACGGAACTACAAGAAGCTCTATGCTGGAATATTGTATGCAGATGTCCAGCAGTCAGTTTGTGGATAGAGAAACCGGGAAATGCAGCTTTAAGAGTGAGGAATTTGTTCAAATGCTGGAATTTATAAACAGATTTCCGGAAAAAATTGATGACGATTATTATTCGGATGCCTATTGGCAGTTGTATGATACCCAGTGGAGAGAGGGAAGAACGCTTACCTGCTCTTACTATTTAGGGGATATTGGAAGCTTTAACAGAGCAAAGCAGGCAACCTTTGGAGAGGATATTACCATGATTGGGTTCCCTTCAGCCAACGGAGACGGCTCTGCGATAGCTCCCGGAATGCAGCTTGCCATGTCCTCCAAGTCTAAAAATAAGGAGGGCGCATGGAGCTTTATGAGGAATTTCCTCCTGGATGAGTACCAGTCGGGAATTTACGGATTCCCTTTAAGCATTAAGCATCTGGAGATCATGGCGCAGAAAGCTATGGAAAAGCCTTATTATATGGATGAGGATGGCAACAAAGTAGAATATGACGATATTTATTATATTGGGGATGTAGAGATTAAGATTGAGCCAATGACCAGGCAGGAGGTGGATACATTCTTAGAACAGCTCTATTCCTTTAGTCAGGTATACACGGTTGACCGGTCACTGCAGCAGATTATTGAGGAGGAAGCCGCATCCTATTTCGCTGGGCAAAAGAGCGCTAAGGAGGTTGCGGACATTATCCAAAGCAGAGCACAGATTTATGTAAATGAAACAAGATAAGCACCAGCGGTTTTGATAATAAGCTTATAGGATGAAAAAGGACAGAAGGCATAGAGCAAAATGGCAGATTGGCAGGAGAGAACAAAGCTGCTGATTTCGGATCAGGCAGCCGGACGGTTGGAAAATGCCCATGTGGCGGTGCTGGGAATAGGCGGTGTGGGCGGTTATGTGGTAGAAGCGCTGGCAAGAGCAGGTATCGGCGGATTTACATTGATAGATAACGACACTGTTTCTCTAAGTAATTTGAACAGGCAGATTATTGCCACCAGAGATCATATCGGCGAATATAAAACAGATGTAATGAAGGAGAGAATTTTATCGATTAATCCTGATGCGAAGGTAAACACCTATCACTGTTTCTTTTTGCCGGGGATGGAGGCGGATTTCATGCCTTTTAGCCAATATTCCTATGTGGTTGATGCGATTGACACGGTGTCTGCTAAAATTGAACTGGCTCTTTTATCCCAGAATGAGAAGTTTCGCCTCATAAGCAGTATGGGAACAGGAAATAAAATGAATCCCTCCGGCTTTCGGGTGGCAGATATTTATGATACAAAGGTCTGCCCGCTTGCAAAGGTTATGCGGAAGGAACTGCGTGCACGGGGCATTAAGGGGCTTAAGGTGGTTTATTCGGAGGAAGAACCTTTGGCTGTTCGGGAGCAGATTAAGGAAGGCGGCAGAAGGGCAATTCCGGGAAGTATTTCCTTTGTGCCGGGGGCTGCAGGCCTTGTAATTGCCGGAGAAGTGATAAATGATTTGATCGAAAATGGCTAATGTGTTAAAATAAATGTATCAGCCAACGAATAGAAAATGTTGACTGATATATGATGCTGGCCATAGGAGATCAAATGAAGAAAAGAATAAATGGAAGCAGCCTATTCTGGGTGCTGCTTAAAATGAATATATTACCGATCATTTTATTGACTCTGGTGATTACGACTTTTAGTGCTACAAGATTTGCTGATTCTATGAATAAAGAGGTTCAAAACGGGTTGATGAACTTATGTGATACCGTTATTACCATGTATGACCTTATGTACGAGGGGGATTACAGTGCGGTAGAGCAGGATGGAGCAATTTACATGCTGAAGGGAGAGCATCAGTTAAACGGTGATTTTTCCATTGTTGATGCAGTAAAGGAAAAGACCAAGGTGGATATTACTATCTTTTATCAGGATACCCGTGTGATTACAACGATTTCCGACGAAAACGGGAAGCGTGCTATCGGGACAAGAGCCAGTGCTATTGTGATTAAGGATGTTCTGGAAGAGGGAAAATCAAGCTTTTATTCCAAGACCTCCATTGAGGGGGAGGGGTACTTTGCCTATTATACACCGCTTCGGGCAGCGGACGGTACCGTTATCGGTATGCTGTTTGTGGGAAAGCCGTCTGCGGAGGTAGAGGCGCTGGTGTTCGAGGCAGTCAAGCCGATTATTATTATCGGAATACTTACTATGATACTGGCATGCTTGATTACCATCAGATTTTCCAATCAATTGGTAGGTGCGATAAGGAAGATTGAGTCTTTCCTTGAAAAGGTTGCGGGGGGAGAGCTCCGCACAGAATTTGACCCCATGGTTCTTAGGCGTACGGATGAGCTGGGAGAAATGGGACGTTACATAGTAAGAATGCAGAAATCCCTGCGTGAGCTGGTGGAGCAGGATATTCTTACCAAGCTGAATAACAGACGAAGCGGTGAAAAGCTGTTAAAGCAGGTGCATGAAAGATTTGAGCGGAGTGGACATCCTTTTTGTGTGGCAATCGGTGACATTGATCACTTTAAACGGGTGAATGACAGCTATGGTCATGAATGCGGGGATAAGGTACTTGTGGAGGTCTCTTCCAGACTTAAGAACAATATGTACGGGAAGGGCTTTGCCGTCAGATGGGGAGGGGAGGAATTCCTGCTTGTATTTGAGGATATGTATTTAGAGGAAGCAGTAGGTCATTTGCAGGTTATTCTTGAAGATATTCGTAGTGTTGCCGTGGAAGCCGAGGACGGACAGAGCGTTAATGTTACTATGACCTTTGGAATTATACAGGGAAGCAGCGAAAAGCTGGAGCATATTATTAAGGATGCAGACACCAAGCTGTATTTCGGTAAAAACAATGGACGAGATCAGATAGTACATTAAAATTTAAGGAATTATAACAGGAGACTGCCTAAGCTCATTTAGGGCAGTCTTTTTATTGTTGGATTTCATTGCCGCTTCATAGATGGAAGAGTAAAAAAGCTCTTTATCTAAAAAGGAGAGAGCTTCGTTTGTAAATGTGTTTTTGGCATCCGCCAGCTTGGTGACAAGAGGAATGTCACTGTGCTTTTTGATAGAAGACAAAAGACAGGAGGAGCTTTTCCGAAAGCCCAATAGATGAGTGTACGGAATGAAATATTCTCTGGAGCTATATGGTGCCTGATAGAACGCAGGAGCTTTCATTTCCAGCAATATGTGAAGCAGAACACGGCTGATCCGGGAATAAGTAAGATCTTTGGATTTTAACAGATTGCAAAAATCCGAGTAGCCTGTAAATTCCGGCAGTTTCTTGATAATCTTGTCAGAAAGATCAGGTGTGCAGTCTAAATAAGATTGAAATCCGTTATTCTGATTGATTAACAGCTGATGATGCAAAAAAGGAGACAGGTCGTCTTCTGTGAGATATGTTTTGGCATTTACAGCCTCAGAAAAGATGGAATGACAACTCTCAGGGATAAAGGGAAGCACCTGATTAAGCGCTGCACGGCATTCTTCTGTTGTGGCGCAGCTGTTATAATTGTTTGCCAAAAAGCTGCGGATGGCAGTGGCAGAAGGAAAAATCCGGGAACTGTCATGGAGCATGGTTTCATGAAAACCGCTTCCCTGTCTGGAAATTGTAAAGGGAATAATAGAGCTGTTTAAGGCGCACAGAGCCTTACAATATTCCAAACCTAAAATATTGTTGGGAGCAGAAAGCACCCTGGTAAGGGTATCAGGTGAAGAAACAGAAGTCTTAAGCAGTGCACGTTCCCTTGCTGCAGGGTAGGAAAGCCCCTGTTTTAAAAATCTGCAAAGCTCATCCTTGTATTGCTCTTCTTCGGAGAGAAGAGCGGAGGCGGTATTCATAAGAGGCATAGCCGATCCTTCCTCACTTCCGAAAGACAGGATATCAACAACACCTAAATGATGGGCAAGAAAAACAGCCCCCTGTGCAAAATATTCTGCACTGGAAGCGGCATATAAGGAAGGCAGCTCTATTACAGCATCTGCACCGCCAAGAAGCGCCATCCGGGTACGAAGATATTTGTTTAAAAATGCCGGAGCGCCTCTTTGGACATAGTTTCCGCTCATGATAACAAGAATATAGTCGGCGCCTGTCAGACGGCGTGTCTGTTCGATATGGTATTGATGTCCGGTATGAAAGGGATTGTATTCAGCAATAATAGCCGCAACCTTCATGGCAGATAACCTCGTTTTCATATAATGTATGCTCTTTTTATACTCTAGCATAGAAAACGGCGGGGGGCAATTTGATATCTAAAAATGTAAAGTTTTTTGCAGTGTAAGTCTTGTGGTTGCAATGGGATTGAGATATAATTTTATCGGGGAAATTGGAATTGTACTGGGAGCGAAAGGAGAAACGTTATGTCATATATTGACGTGATTAAAGACAAAGCGAGAATGGACAAAAAAACCATTGTCCTTCCGGAAACAACTGATAAGAGAACGCTGATCGCAGCATCTAACATAATTAAAGAAGGCATTGCAGATATTATTATGATCGGCGACGAAGAGAAGATTATGGATGGCGCCACATGGCTGGAGATTGAATTGGACGGCGTTACCATTATTAATCCGTCTACCTGTGAGAAACTGGATGAATATGTAGAGCTGCTTTATGAAACCAGGAAGAACAAGGGAATGACTCCCGAAAAGGCGAGAGAAATTCTTCTGTCAGATAATCTTACCTTCGGCGTTATTATGGTAAAGGCCAATGATGCCGACGGTATGGTGGCAGGTGCATGCCATGCAACCGCAGATACCCTGCGCCCGGCACTTCAGATTTTGAAGACGGCACCGGGAGTGAAGCTGGTATCAGGCTTCTTCCTGATGTGTGTTCCTGATAGTCCTTATGGGGAAAACGGAACCTTCTTATTTGCAGACTGTGGCTTAAATCAGGATCCTACCGCAGAGGAGCTTGCCGCTATTGCGGATACCTCCGCAAAGAGCTTTAAGAGTCTTGTGGGAGCTAAGCCTATTATTGCCATGCTTTCCCATTCTACCAAGGGAAGTGCTAAGCATCCGCTGGTGGACAAGGTAGTGGAGGCTACAAGGATTGCACATGAGCAGTATCCTCATCTTACGTTGGACGGAGAGCTGCAGACGGACGCGGCCCTGGTTCCGCAGGTGGCTAAATCAAAGGCTCCCGGAAGTGAAGTGGCGGGTAAGGCCAATGTACTTATTTTCCCTAATCTGGACTGCGGAAATATCGGTTACAAGCTGGTTCAGCGGTTAGGAAACGCAGAGGCCTACGGTCCCATGCTGCAGGGAATATCAAAGCCTGTTAACGATTTGTCGAGAGGCTGCTCGTGGCAGGATATTGTAGGCGTGGTAGCGCTTACTGCCGTACAGGCTCAATTAGTATAAACGGATATGGAAATGGAGGATCAACATCAATGGATGGTATGAATATTTTAGTCATTAACTGCGGAAGCTCATCTTTAAAGTTTCAGCTCATTAATGCACAGTCTGAGCAGTTAATTGCAAAGGGGATCTGTGAGAGGATCGGTATGGATGGAAGCAGCATGACTTATTCCCCGGCAGATGGTGAAAAGCAGGAGACGGCAGCACCAATGAAGGATCATACGGCGGCGATCAGGCTGGTGCTTAACGCCCTTACTGATGACAAAACCGGTGTAGTGAAAAGCCTTGATCAGATTGGGGCGGTAGGACATAGAATTGTTCACGGAGGTGAAAGCTTTGCCAAGTCCACCGTGATTACCGATGAGGTGTTAAAGGCCATTGAGGAGTGCAATGATCTTGCTCCCTTACATAACCCTGCTAACCTGATCGGAATTAATGCCTGCCGGGAGCTGATGCCCCAAACGCCTATGGTAGCTGTTTTTGATACCGCATTTCATCAAACCATGCCGGAGGAAGCGTATCTTTACGGGCTTCCCTATCACTATTATGAGGATTATCGTGTAAGAAGATATGGTTTTCACGGAACCAGTCATTCTTATGTATCCCATCGGGCGGCTGCCATGCTTGGAAGAGCATATGAGGATTTGAAGATTATCGTGTGCCATCTGGGAAACGGAGCAAGTATTTCGGCAGTCAAAGAAGGAAAATGTGTGGATACCTCCATGGGGCTTACTCCCTTAGAGGGGCTTATTATGGGAACCCGGTCAGGAGATATTGATCCGGCAATCATTGAATTTTTATGTAATAAAGAAAATAAATCCGTTCATGAGATATTAAATGTGCTGAATAAGGAATCCGGTGTTTTGGGTCTTTCAGAAGGCTTTTCTTCTGATTTCAGGGATCTTGAGAAAGGATATCGTGCAGGAGAAGCGCCGTCTATCAGAGCAATGAAGGCTTTTGCTTACCGTGTCGCTAAGTATATCGGTGCATACACTGCGGCCATGAACGGTGTGGATGTGATTTGTTTTACGGCAGGAATAGGGGAAAATAACCCGTTTATCAGGAATATGATCTGTTCCTATCTTGGTTATCTGGCCATCACTATTGACCGGGAGGCAAATGAGAAGCGGGGGCAGGAGATGGAAATTTCCACCTTTGACAGCAGAACCAGGGTGTTGGTGATCCCTACCAATGAGGAACTTGCCATTGCAAGAGAGACGTATGCGCTGGTAAAGTGACAGTTTTGCCTGCACCGTCCCGGATATGGCACAGGAAGACTGAATTGTTACCGGATCTGCCAAAATATTTGTGACAGGTATTGACAAATAAGGAGACCGCCGTTATAATTGGTTGAGTGTGTGATTAAGCGATCAGCACATATGATTCATAGGAGCTTACAATGTTAATTAATCTGACGGATGTATTTTCTGTTGAAGGAAAAGACAGAGAGGAAAGCTTTGATTTTGAACCCCATGAGGTTTCTTATATGGGAAATACCTATCAGGTATTGGAAAAGTCACCTGTCCGGGTGCATTGTTCCAATATTGGATTGGGGAAGGCTTTGGTTCAGGGAGAAGCCGATCTTGTTCTTTCTATTCCTTGTGACAGATGCTTAAAGGATGTTAAGGTCCCGGTTTCCATCAAATTTGTGGAAGAGGTTTTTTCACCGGATAGGATGCAGCAGTCAGAGGAAAATGAGGAGCAAAGCTTTATGCTTGGCTATGAGCTTGACATGGAAGCCCTGTTGAACAGTGAAATCTTGGTCAATATGCCGGTAAAGGTACTGTGTAAGCCTGACTGCAAAGGAATTTGCAAGCAGTGTGGACATGACCTGAATGAAGGGGACTGTGGATGCGATACATTCGTTCCTGACCCAAGAATGGCGGCTATTAAAGATATCTTTAATGCGAATAAGGAGGTGTAACGATGTCTATTTGTCCTAAGAATAAAACTTCAAAAGCCAGAAGAGATAAGAGAAGAGCAAACTGGAAAATGAGTGCTCCTACATTAGTTAAGTGCAGCAAATGCGGCGCACTGATGATGCCTCATAGAGTATGCAAGACATGTGGTTCTTACAATAAGAAAGAAATCATTGCCAAGGATAATTAAAAAGAAAAGTATTTTGCAAGGGCTTCATTTTATGAAGCCCTTGATTTTTCTATGAGAAGTCCAATAAAATGCGAGGGTTAGGATATGCCGACGGAGAAAAATTATCATGTGGATCTTGAAAGGGCAATTAATCAAAATGCCGACATGATCTATAGAATCGCCGTGACAATAACAGGAAATCAAGCTGACGCTGAGGATGTATTTCAGGAAACCTTTTTGAGACTGGTAAAGCATCAGGACAAAATACAAAGCGAAGAGCATTTAAAGGCATGGCTTATCAGAGTTGCCAACAATTGCGCAAAGACTGCAGTGACCAATTCATGGAATAGGAAAACGCAGGGGATAACGGAGGAAATAGAAGAAAAAAGGCAGATAAAAGACCCTTTCTTATCCTCATTAATCACCGAGCTGTGGCAGCTTCCCCGAAAATATTCGCTGGTTTTGTATTTATATTATTATGAAGGTTATTCTGTGAAGGAGATTTCCTTATTGCTGAATAAAAACGAGAACAGTGTAAAGACGCTTCTTAACAGGGGAAGAGGATTGCTTAGGAAACGCCTTGAGGAAGGAGGGTATAAGGATGAATAATTCTAAAATGCAGCATTTTTTTGATACGGAAGATTCATTGAAAAGTGAGTTTAAGAAAGTCTTTTCGGAAATCAAAGCATCAGAGGATTTAAAGTCGAATACCCTTAAAAGCATGCTGGAGAAAGATAAGTCGAGTAAAGGGTCTGCGGGTAATGCCTTGGGAAGGAAAAATAAAATATGGCGATATGGCATCCCGGCAGCGGCAGTACTTGTCTGTACAGTGCTGGTTATTGCTCTTTGTCCCGGAAAGTCAGGCGCACCTTACGTTACTTTGATGGAGGAGGGTGTTTATTATGACAGCGTAGAACTTGAGGATGGGGAGATTCATTTTGTTGCCAACCGCGTAGCCATATCCATTACGCCTAATGCGGGAGGAATTGTTATCGGAGAGCAGAGCACAGAGGATGAGGAAAGCACAGAACATGATCCGGGAAGTGCAGAGGAATTGCTGACAGATGATGGGGGCATGCTTGTGTTCGAAGAGGCGCAGGCCGTCTCTCTTCCACAGATTTCTGAAAAGAACTGGTCTTATATTGGGGAACAAATGATTTATGTGACTGTCCTTAAGACAGAGGAAATAAGATATCAGGCGGTATTTGAAAAGGATGGAACTGTTTATGAGGTGATCGGCACCAATGTAACCCAAAAGGAATTTATAGATTTCCTGTATGAAAAGATAAAATAAATGAAACTTTTTCCTTGGCTCAAAAGTATATCTAATGTAAAGGTTGTTTATACAGTGCTTTTGCAAGTTTTGATTAAGTAGGGAGAAGGAAGATGAAACGTAAAGGGAAACGAAACGGGAAAATTGCCTTGCTGCTGATAGCGGTACTGCTGCTTGGCGGATGCGGTAAAACACAGGATACATTAAAGGAGGATGGGCAGGAAACAGAAGATGCGGATGCCCAAAGCGGTGAGACAGACAAAGAACAGGATGCAGATGAGGCACAGGACGCAGACACGGCACAGGATACTGAAAATGCTTCTGATGATGCGTCATTGATTGAGGAGCTGAAAAAGAAGTATTCTGCTGCTGAAAAAAGTGAATATGATGGAAATGTAATCAAGGTAGACAGGGATCAGTCCATTCAGATTGAGCTTGGGTATAATCCATGGGATATGGATATTACTCCTTCTGAAAGCTTTATTATTTATCAGGATGCGGATTTAAAGTTTCCTGTAGAGGTGGGAAGCTATGAATATGATCCTGATACAGGAATACTGACCATTGAACCGCCTTTTTACGGAGTTGCGGAAATGCGTTCTTCTGAGATTGATATCAGCCATTTGAAGGGAAGCTATTTGTTTGAGGACGAGGAAAACGGATGGGGAACCTTATCTCAGTATTATATGAAAACCTGCGTGGATGTGGAAACAGGTAAGGAGCTGTCTTCGCCGGTGATTACAGTGATCAAGGTTAACTCGGAGATCACACAGGCGCCTCAGGTTGTTTTTGATCAGACACAGGAGGGCTATGCAAGGTTTTCCTGGAAACAGGTTCCGAATGCGGAAGGCTATCTGTTGTTTAGGATTAATAAAGATGAGGAAGGGCTGTGGAGCTATGGTTATGCCTTTGCGGATGTGCAGGGAACGGAGTGGGACAGCAGTTCTGAAGCCTTTGAAAGCGACTATGATGATTCGATTCTTACTTTAAATTACAGATTTCAGCAGTTTTATTCGTCTGATGATTTTTCGGCATATGTTGAGGAGACCGATAGCTTTCTGAAGGATTACATGATAGAGGATGATTATGGTGAGTATTACTCGGAATATTACGGCGTGCTTGCCTATAATGCAAACGGGTGCTCCCCTATCAGCAATCTGTTCAGCGCCAAGGATCTGGCTCATATGCTGCCTACGGAAAAGGCATGGTACAGCAATGATGAGAGCTTTTTTGGCATTGAAGGGGTTATGGATTTCCCTGCAGTTATGTGTGTAACCATGTGTGACGGAAGTACAGCACAGAAGGTGCTGGAATATGACTTCGATAATGTCCAGAGGGATGAAGAATTTAACTGCGTGCGTATTAAAGCCACGGCGCTTCAAACACCTTTTACGGAAGAGCTTTCTGCATATGACGTGAATTGGGATACGCTGGATGCGGATCTTGCGGCATTAAAGGAACGTCAGGAAAAGCTGATTAGCAAAGGCGGTAGTGTAGCGCCTGCTGTGTCGGTGGAGGATGGCTCGGCATCTGAAACAGAGGGTGGCAAGACAGAAGAGCCTGCACAGGAAGAAACGGAAAAGCCTAAGGAACCGGAAGCAGAAAAGCCGGAAGATCAAACAGGTTCAACAGACCAAAAGGACATCAAAGTGACGGCTAACTCGGCAATGAGCGAATATATTGCGCTGAATATGCTTGATACCAAGGGGCAGATCAATCTTTCGAATTTTCCGGAAGCTGCAGATACCCAACAGGTTGTTGACGCTTTCTTTGAGGCCCAATATCAGAACCCCTTAATTTTAGGGGTGCGGGGAGGGAGCATTGACCCTGAAAGCAGAACCTTGTATGTAGAATATGATTTTGACCAAACCGTTACTGCCGGAAAGCAAAAGGAGGTACAGGAGCGGGTTTTAGAGATTACTGAGGAAATTATTTCTGATGATATGACCGACTTGGAAAAGGAAATGGCCATCAATACATGGCTTTGCGAAAATGCGGTTTATGACGATGCGGCGTTGGAAAATGCGGAGAAATATTCCTTTACCCAGGTTGATGAAGAATTTTACGATTCCTTTACTGCCTATGGAATATTGACAGACGGAGTAGGCGTGTGCGCAAGCTATTCGGCAGCATTTAAGCTTCTTGCCGATGCGGCAGGACTTGAAAGCATTGTTGTTACCGGATATCTGGACGGAAGCTGTCCTCATGCATGGAATAAAGTAAGGATTGATGATAACTGGTATATTGTAGATGCAACCAATAATGATAATGACGTGATTGAAAATGCCCTGCTTAATCTGTCCGATAATGCTGCTTACGGAACTCTTGTAGAGAATGACAGCTTTGCACTGGATAGCAGTCTTTCCGCATATGCAGCTATGGAGGATGATAAGGAGTATTATCGTACCACCAACAGGTTTTACGATACGGATGAGATATCCGATGAACTGGCACAGCTTCTTTCGTCAGATGGAAAGGCTGTTCTTCGGACAGACTATGATATTGATGATGAGGAATTTTATGGAATAGCCCAGCAGGCAGCGGACAAATCCAACAAAAACATTACAGGCTTTTACTGGATGGGAGTTATCAATCTGGAAGAATAAAAATTTTATAACGATAAAAGTAAAGACGGGAGAGTATATTATGATAAAAAAGTGTGTTTCTGTTTTTTTGGCGGCGGCTGCAATGGTATTTATGCTGACAGGCTGTAAGGCCTCATCCAGTAAGTCATATACCTTTTCGGTGGAAACAGGAGATGCGGTAAAGATTACTCTGGATACATCGGATAAATATGATATTACATCAGAGGTTCCGTTCGTGATCTCGCATGATGGAGATACATTGAGTCAGGGAATTTTTCTTACAGCAGATGATTACAAGGCATATGCAGATGTAGTAAATGCAGATGAAAATGCAGTGGTTCTTGACAGTGGCAGCAAGGATGGCAATTCGTATATTTTCTGGTCATATAATGACTCCGAATTTAATTATGTCATCATGGTACAGGATTCCGGCACGGGTATTTTAATCGGCAATAATGTATCCGAGGAAACTGCCAGGGAATGCTTTGAACGTCTGACATTTAGTGCGGAGTAGACGCCCTGATTATAGTATTTTGAGCAATATAAAATATAGGTTAAGACATCCTGTCTTTTGGCGGCGGGATGTCTTATATTTTTTATATTTATGAATTGCATAAACCTTGAAAATAAAATCTTGATTTTTGTAATGCGGTCTAGTATAGTTAAATAGGTATTATTTATGGAGGTACAGTATGGCAGAATTTGTAAATGTAGCTGTTGATGCAATGGGCGGCGATAATGCGCCCCTTGAAATCGTTAAGGGAGCTATTGAGGCAGTGAATGAAAACAGCCATGTCAAGGTCTTTTTGACAGGGCAGGAGGATAAAATTAACAGCGAACTTGCAAAATATACATATAATAAAGAGCAGGTAGAGGTTGTGCCTGCCAGCGAGATTATTGAAATGGCTGAACCTCCGGTGATGGCGATCCGCAAAAAGAAAGACTCCTCTCTTGTGAAGGCTCTTAATTTAGTAAGGGAAGGAACCTGTGATGCTTATGTTTCCGCAGGAAGCACCGGTGCTACTTTAGTAGGCGGGCAGGTGATTGTAGGCAGAATCAAGGGCGTCGAAAGACCGCCTCTTGCACCGCTTATTCCTACGGCAGAGGGCTGTGCGCTTTTAGTTGACTGCGGAGCAAATGTGGATGCAAGACCCTCGCATCTGGTTCAGTTTGCCAAGATGGGTTCCGTTTATATGGAAAGCGTCATGGGTGTGAAAAGTCCCAGAGTGGCTATTGTCAATATCGGCGCTGAGGAAGAGAAGGGAAATGCGCTTGTAAAAGAAACCTTCCCGCTTTTAAAGAATTGTCCTGATATTCATTTCGTGGGAAGTATTGAGGCCAGGGATATTCCCGCAGGAAAGGCGGATGTAATCGTATGTGAAGCCTTTGTGGGAAATGTAATTTTAAAGATGTACGAGGGCGTAGGCGGTATCCTGATTAAGAAGGTAAAGGAAGGGATGATGACCAGTCTTCGCAGCAAAATCGGTGCGCTTTTGGTTAAACCGGCACTGAAAAATACATTGAAAGCATTTGATTTGGAACAGTATGGCGGTGCGCCTATGCTTGGACTTAATGGTTTGGTAGTAAAAACTCATGGCAGCTCCAAGGCAGTGGAAATTAAGAATTCTGTTCTGCAATGTATTACATTTACGGAGCAGAATATTAATCAAAAAATAAAAGAAAAAATAACAATGGAAGAAAATTAGAAAGGAAATGAAAAATGGAATTTGAAAAATTAAAAAAAGTAATTGCTGACGTACTGAACGTCGACCCTGATGAAATTACGATGGAGACTACCTTTGTAGATGATCTGGGAGCTGATTCCTTGGATGTTTTTCAGATTATAATGGGAATAGAGGAAGAATTTGATATAGAAGTCCCGGCTGAAGATGCAGAAAAGATTTCCACTGTAGAGGATGCTGTTAATCTTATCAAGAGTGCTATTAACTAAAAGCCCGGTTACGGGCTTTTTTGTAAGACAGGTGAATTATGTTTAAACAGGAAAGCTTAAAAGAACTGGAAGAAAAGATTGGTTATGTGTTTAAGAAAAAGGAACTGCTTAAGCAGGCGCTTACCCACAGTTCCTTTTCTAATGAACAAAAAATTAATAAATTTGAAAATTATGAAAGACTGGAATTTTTGGGAGATGCGGTTCTTGAGCTTCTTTCAAGCCAGTTCTTTTTTGAAAATTATCCCGAAATGTCCGAGGGAGAGATGACAAGGCTGCGTTCCTCTATGGTGTGTGAACCGGCGCTTGCTTTTTGTGCCAGGGATATTTCACTTGGACAGTATATTCTGCTCGGCAAGGGCGAGGAATCCACAGGTGGCCGAAAGAGGGATTCCATCACCTCAGATGTTATGGAGGCAGTGATCGGAGCCATTTATCTTGACGGAGGCTTTGAACAGACAGACCAGTTCGTGAAAAAATATATTTTGTCCGATTTAGAGGACAAGCAGCTGTTCTATGACAGCAAGACGATTTTGCAGGAGAAGGTTCAAAAGATGGGAAAAAGCCTTGTGTATGTGATTGTGGATGAGTCAGGGCCTGAGCACAACAAGATGTTTACGGTGGAAGCCAGAGTAGACGGCAAGACCCTTGGAAAGGGTCAGGGAAGAAACAGGAAGAGCGCAGAACAGAAGGCGGCGTACCAGGTGTTACTTAACAAAATACTGGAAGAGTAGGTGTTATATGTATTTAAAGAGTATTGAAATTCACGGATTTAAATCCTTTGCGAATAAAATCGTGTTTAAATTTCATAATGGAATTACCGGTATTGTGGGGCCTAACGGCAGCGGAAAGAGTAATGTTGCCGATGCCGTGCGCTGGGTTCTGGGCGAGCAGAGAATTAAGCAGCTTAGAGGCGCTTCCATGCAGGATGTAATCTTTTCGGGAACGGAGCTGCGTAAGCCCTTAGGATATGCCTATGTGGCGATTACACTGGATAATTCCGACCATCAGCTTGCTACAAGCTTCGAGGAAGTTACGGTTGCAAGAAGGATTTATCGTTCTGGTGAAAGTGAATATTTGCTCAACGGCGCTCCCTGCAGATTAAAGGATGTTAATGAGCTTTTTTATGATACGGGTATTGGCAAGGAAGGGTATTCCATCATTGGTCAGGGGCAGATTGATAAAATTTTGAGCGGCAAGCCGGAGGAGCGCAGAGAGCTGTTTGATGAGGCTGCGGGTATTGTAAAGTTTAAAAAGCGAAAGGTGGCTGCCCAGAAGAAGCTGGAGGATGAAAAGCAGAATTTGGTTCGTGTAAACGACATCCTTTCCGAGCTGGAAAAGCAGATCGGACCTTTGGAGAAGCAGTCTGAAACCGCAAAAATCTATTTAAAAAAGCGGGAAGAGCTGAAAACCTTAGATGTAAATATGTTTCTTTTGGAAAATAACAGACTTAAGGAGCAGCTTGGGAGTGCCCAGGAGAAGTTTGATATTGCCAGCGCTGATTTAGAGCAGACTTCTGCTCAATACGAAAAGATCAAAGAAGAGTATGAGCAGATTGAAGGCCAGATTGAGCTTCTTGGTGAGGAAATTGAAGCCCAGAGAAGTACCTTGACAGATACCAGCGTTATGAGAGGTAAGCTGGAGGGTGAAATCAATGTCCTTCGGGAGCAGATTAAATCCGCTAAGAATAATGAGGAGCACTTTAGAAGCAGAAAGACTGCCGTACAGAAGGAAATGGATGCAAAGCTTCTGGACAAGGAAGGCATTCTGACAGACAAAAAGGTAATTGACGAGCAGGTTGCGGAGCTTGAGAAGACCCGCAATGAGGCAAAGGAAAAGCTTCTTCAGGTTCAAAAGAGGATCGAGGAGTTGAATAATGATATTGAAAGCGGCAAGAATACGATTATTGAAGCGCTTAATTCCAGAGCGACCATTAAGTCAAAGTTAGGGCGCTATGATACCATGACGGAGCAGATCAATATCCGTAAGGCAGAGCTGACCTCCAGGCTTCTCAGAATCAAATCTGATGAGGCACAGCAGGAGGCTGTAATCAGCAAGCTTCAGGAAGAGTTTGAAAGGATCAATGAAGAAATCCGCAGTTTAAATGAACAGCAGGAAAGCCGTGAGGAGGAACTGTCCCTTATCAGGGAAGAACTGTCGGGAAAAGACAAGAAGCTTCGTGATACGCAGGTTAACTATCATCAGGAAAAGTCCAAGCTGGAGGCCTTAGCCAATTTGACGGAACGCTATGAGGGGTATGGCGGAAGCGTTAAACGGGTTATGGAGTGTAAGGACAGGGAAAAGGGCATTATCGGCGTTGTGGCTGATATCATTAAGGCTGATAAAAAACACGAGACAGCTATTGAGACAGCACTGGGCGGAAATATACAGAATATTGTTACAGATGATGAGGATACTGCAAAAAGGATGATCGCATTCTTAAAGCAGACTAAAGCGGGAAGGGCAACCTTTCTGCCGCTGACCAGCATCGCAAACCCTCAGGAATTTAAGACTCCCGAAGTACTTAAGGAAAAGGGCGTTATCGGCATGGCGGATGAGCTGGTTACCACAGATGATAAATACCGCAATGTGGCCAAAGCAATGCTGGGAAGAATTGTGGTTATTGATAATGTGGACAATGCAGTTAAAATTGCCCGGAAATTTGATTACGGCATCCGAATGGTAACACTGGAGGGAGAGCTTTTGGTTCCCGGCGGTGCCATCAGCGGTGGTGCGTTTAAAAATAACAGTAATCTCTTAGGAAGAAGAAGAGAGATTGAAGAGCTTGAACAAAAGGTAAAGAAGCATCTTAAGGAAATCGATGAAATTCTTCAGGATATAGAAAACACAAAGGACAGGCGCAATAAGCTCAGACTGAGTATTGAGGAAACCAAGGCGGCACTGCAGAAGAAGTTTATTGAGCAAAATACCGCAAGGCTGAATGTTATAAAGGCCCAGGAGCGCAGGGATGAGGCTTCCGAAGGCTCGGTAGAGCTGAAAAATGAAGAGCGCGAAATTGAGAAGCAGGTTCAGGAAATTAAATTCAGCAAGCAGGAAATCCAAAAGGAGCTTGAGGATTCCGAACTGCTTGAAAAGCAGGTGGAACAGCAGATACGTAAATTCCAGACAGAGCTGGAGGAAAAGAGAAGAGAGGAATCTGATCAGTCCGCTCATGTGGCGGAATGGGATGTTGAAGTGGAAAAGATGCTTCAGCAGCAAGGCTTCCATCAGCAGAATGTAGATCGTATCAATGGCGAGATAGATCGTTATGCGGATGAACTTAAGGAAATCGAAGAAGGAATTGAAAAGAGCGGTCAGGATACTGCACTTAAAGAAACCAATATTGAGCAGATTGAGCAGACTATTGCGGCTTCCCACACTACTCAGGGAGATACAGAGAAAAAGCTGAAGGAAAATATCGAGAAGAAGGAACAGCTTTCTGCAAAGCAGAAAAATTTCTTTGCGGACAGAGAAGCTCTTTCGGAGAAAATGACAGGACTGGACAAGGAAGTATACCGTCTGAATTCTCAGAGAGAGAAATATCAGGAACAGCTGGAAAATCAGATCAATTATATGTGGGACGAATATGAAATTACACTTTCCGATGCGGCTGCTCTTCGCAATGAGGCAATGACGGATCTTTCCGCTATGAAAAAAGAGATTGCTTCCCTAAAGGAACAGATTAAAAAGCTGGGAGATGTAAACGTTAACGCCATTGAGGATTATAGAAACCTGATGGAGCGCTACCAGTTCCTGAAAACCCAGCATGATGATCTGGTAGAAGCGGAAAAAACGCTGGAAGGGATCATTGTTGAGTTGGATAGTGCCATGCGCAGGCAGTTTAATGAAAAGTTTGCGGAGATCGGCAGAGAATTTGACAAGGTATTTAAGGAGTTGTTCGGCGGTGGTAAGGGAACGCTGGAATTGATGGAGGATGAGGATATTCTGGAGGCGGGAATTCGTATTATTGCGCAGCCTCCGGGAAAGAAGCTCCAAAATATGATGCAGCTTTCCGGTGGAGAGAAGGCGCTTACCGCAATTGCACTTCTGTTTGCCATTCAGAATCTAAAGCCTTCGCCGTTCTGCCTTCTGGACGAGATTGAGGCGGCATTGGATGAAAATAATGTTGCCCGGTTTGCAAAATACTTACATAAGCTTACCAAAAACACACAGTTTATCGTGATTACCCATAGGCGCGGCACCATGGAAAAGGCGGACAGGCTATACGGTATCACGATGCAGGAAAAGGGAGTTTCTACGCTGGTAAGCGTTAATTTAATTGATAAGGAGTTGGATGACTGATGGGCTTCTTCGGAAGATTAAAGGAAGGATTAACCAAAACAAGAAATAATATTGTAAGTGGTATCGACTCTGTTTTCAGCGGCTTTTCCTCTATTGATGACGAGTTCTATGAGGAACTTGAGGAAATATTGATCATGGGTGACATTGGCGTTGGGGCTTCCGGACAGATATTAGAAAGACTGCGCAGGCAGGTAAAGGAAAATCATATCAAGGAACCTGAACAGTGCAGGGAGCTTTTGATTGAAAGTATCAAGGAGCAGATGGGTGTGAGTGAAACTGCCTATGCATTTGAACAGGAGAAATCCGTTGTTCTTGTTATCGGCGTAAATGGAGCAGGTAAGACCACTTCTGTGGGAAAGCTTGCCGCACTTTTGAAGCAGCAGGGAAAGAGAGTACTGATTGCTGCAGCGGATACCTACAGGGCGGCGGCATGTGAACAGCTTTCCGAGTGGGCGAACCGGGCAGGAGTAGATATGATCATGGGAGCCCAGGGTGCAGATCCTTCCAGCGTGATCTATGATGCGGTCAGTGCAGCAAAGGCAAGAAATGTTGATGTGCTGATATGCGATACTGCCGGGCGTCTTCACAATAAGAAAAATCTTATGGAAGAGCTGAAAAAGATGAACCGCATTATTGACAGGGAATATCCAGATGCTTATCGTGAAAATTTGATTGTACTTGATGGAACGACAGGCCAGAATGCCTTAAATCAGGCGAGAGAGTTTGGTGAGACTGCGCAGCTGTCGGGAATTATTTTAACCAAAATGGACGGAACCTCCAAGGGAGGAATTGCAGTGGCAATTCAGTCGGAGCTTGGAATACCGGTTAAATATATCGGCGTTGGTGAAAAGATAGATGATCTGCAGAAATTTGATTCCCAGCAGTTTGTAAATGCATTGTTTGATGTGGAAGTGGCGGAGGATTAACGGGACGGATGAGCCTGTAAACTTTGAGTTACAGATTAAGAGAAAGGCATGGTTTTGATATGGACGAGAAAATGTTGACATTGGAAAAATTTGAAGAGGCTTCGGAAACAGTTAAAAAGGTGACACAGGAAACGAAGCTTGTGTACAGCGATTTTTACAGCGCACAGACCGGAAATAAAGTATATTTAAAACCTGAAAATATGCAGTTTACGGGAGCCTATAAGCTGAGAGGCGCTTATTACAAGTTAAGTACCCTTTCTGCAAAGGAGCGTGAAAAGGGGCTTATAACGGCATCGGCGGGAAATCATGCACAGGGAGTTGCTTATGCAGCCAAGTGCTATGGTGCAAAGGCGGTAATCGTTATGCCTACCACAACACCGCTAATCAAGGTAAACAGAACCAAGAGCTACGGGGCAGAGGTTGTGTTGTTCGGTGATGTTTATGATGAGGCATGCGAGCATGCCTATGAGCTGGCTAAGGAGCATGGATATACATTTATTCATCCCTTTGACGATCCGGCGGTAGCTACCGGTCAGGGAACCATTGCAATGGAAATCTTTAAGGAGCTTCCGCTTGTGGATTACATACTGGTTCCGGTAGGCGGGGGAGGACTTGCTACGGGAGTGTCCACCCTTGCAAAGCTGCTTAATCCCAAGATTAAGGTGATCGGCGTGGAACCGGAGGGGGCAAGCTGCCTGCAGGCATCCATCAAGGCGGGAAAGGTTGTCACTCTTGATCATGTCAGCACCATTGCCGACGGCACCGCAGTGAAGACACCAGGAACAAAGATATTCCCTTACCTTCAGGAAAATCTGGACAATATCATAACCGTTGCGGATGAAGAGCTGGTAGTTGCATTCCTTGATATGGTGGAAAATCATAAAATGGTGGTTGAAAATTCCGGTCTGCTTACCGTGGCGGCATTAAAGCATTTGAATGTAAAGGGCAAGAAGGTAGTTTCTATATTAAGCGGTGGAAATATGGACGTGATTACCATGTCTTCGGTGGTACAGCAGGGATTGATCATGAGAGACCGTATCTTTACCGTATCTGTACTTCTTCCCGACAAGCCGGGAGAGCTGAGTCATGTAGCAGATGTGATTGCGAAGGAAAGCGGCAATGTAATCAAGCTGGAGCATAATCAGTTTGTTTCTATTAACAGAAATGCTGCCGTGGAACTGCGCATTACGCTGGAGGCCTTTGGTACAGAGCATAAGCATCAGATCATTGGGGCTTTGGAGAAGAACGGATATAAGCCTAAGCTTGTAAGAACGAATATTTAAAATATTTCATAGGCGGATAGAATATAGTGAAAGGCACATACTGAATATGGTATGTGCCTTTTTTGACGGAATGAGGGTTGAATATGAAAAAGAAGATTAAAAATTATGCGGTAATAACCTTAGGTACGCTGCTTTTCGGCATGGCAATCAGTCTTTTTATTGATCCGAATAATTTTGCACCGGGAGGAGTGTCAGGACTTTCTATTATCTTAAGCAGATTGATACCGCTGGAAACAGGAACCTTGTTTTTGGTGATCAATGTCCCGATTATGATATTGGGCGTATGGCAGTTTGGAAAAAGATTTCTTTTGGGAACCTTATATGCCACCTTCATGTCGTCTGTGTTTACCAATGCGTTTAAGGCATTTCCTCCGCTGACGAAGGAGCCGGTGCTGGCGGCGATTTTTGGAGGGGCGCTTCTGGCGGCAGGTATGGGAATGGTGCTTCGCTGTGGAGCGACTACGGGCGGTACCGATATTATTGTAAAGTGTTTAAGACGAAGAAAGCCATACCTGAAAACGGGAACCTTGTTTTTGCTGCTGGATGCGGTAGTGGTGGGAATAGGCGGTATCGTATTTCGAAATGTGGATGCGGTGCTTTACAGTGCGCTTTCAACCATGATTACCTCTATTGTGCTTGATATGGTGCTTTATGGACGTGACGAGGCAAAGCTGATCTATATTGTAAGCGATAAGTTTGAAATTATTACAGAGCGTCTGCTTAAAGACGTGGGAATTGGAGTAACTCATCTTACGGGAAGCGGCGGCTATGAGCGGAAGGAAAAGCAGGTTATTATGTGTGTGGTAAAGAAGCTGACGGCACACAGGGTAGAAGAAATTGTCAAGCAGGAGGACAATACTGCCTTTATGATCGTTTCAAGTGCATCGGAGATTTACGGGGAGGGGTACAAAAGCTATTTTGGGGAGAAGCTGTAGAAACTGGAAACGATAAACAATTGAAAATCCGGCCATTTCATACTATACTTATTTTCAGTAGGAAAAGAAATTAGTTGAAAGGCAGAAGAAATGGCAAATACATCGAGAAGAAAAAGAAGAAAGCAGCAGATCAGCTTAATAACCAATATTATTTTTTGTCTTATTACGCTTACAGCGCTGACAGGCTGTATTATCCTGCTTTTGCAGAATTACGGACTGAAAAATGAAACCAGGCAGACGGCAAGTCTTTTGGCTGAATATGAGGAACGGAATGAGGAGTATATCTATACGCAGGCGGATCTGGATACTTACTCCGAGGAGGCTGTAAAGCTTGCGGAGGGGCTGGAAAGGCAGGCGGTATTGGATGAATTAAAGACCGGAATGGAAAGCGGAGATTCTACGGCAAAGGTGTTGAGAGGTCTTTTTCCTGATGATGTGGTGGTCTATTCGGATTCTCAATATTATTTCTTTCCCATATTGGACAGCTTGAAGCAGCATGATTATGTGTATGACAATTTTGTTTTACAGGAAAATAATGAGATTGTGTATGTGGATGACAGTGATGAGGTACATTCAGTTAAGGGGATTGACGTATCCAGGCATCAGGGAGAGATTAATTGGAATAAGGTAGCAGGAGACGGTGTGGATTATGCCTTTATCAGATGCGGCTTCCGCGGAAATTCGGAGGGTAAGCTGGTGGAGGATGAATATTTTAAGGATAATATAGAGGGGGCTCTTAAAAATAAGATTGATGTGGGAGTATACTTCTATACCCAGGCGGTGTCCGAGGAGGAGGCTGTGGAGGAGGCCGAATTTCTCCTTGAACTTCTTGAACCCTACGATATTACCTATCCTGTGGTTTTGGATTTGGAAGAGACCGGAAATGATGATGCGAGAACCGGGGATATGACCAGGGAAGAATATACCAGGGCGGCAATTGCATTTCTTGAGAGAATCCGTAAAGCGGGGTATACGCCCATGATCTACGGGAATTTAAAAACCTATATGATTATGCTGGATATGGAACAGCTTGAGGATTATGATAAATGGTTTGCCTACTATGATACGCCTGTGTATTTCCCTTATGAATTTACGATCTGGCAGTATAGCTCCAAAGGAAGCGTGGACGGAATTAAGGGTGATGTAGATATGAATATTTGTATGAAGGATTATGGGCATGAATGAGACTTTGGAGGCTCTAAAGAGCGGATATCTTAAGGAGCGGTTTCGCCTGTTTCATTTAAAGGACAATGAGCCGAAGGAATATGAGTATCATTACCATGATTTCCACAAGCTGATCTGGTTTATTTCCGGCGAAGTGGAGTATCATATTGAAGGGAAAAGCTATAAGTTAGAGCCCCATGATATTCTTCTGGTTAACAGGGGAGAAATACATAAACCCTTTGTAAGTCCCCAGGCGGATTATGAGAGATATGTCTTTTATATTTCTGTGGATTTCCTTAAGGAGCATTCGGAGGATACCGGAATGCTTGATTTGTGCTTTCGAATGGCAAGACAGGAGCAGGGAAATGTGATTCGCCTGTCTCCATCACAGAGCCGTACGTTGTTTGAAACTGTCAGGCTTCTTGAAAAAGCGGAAAAGGAAGAGCTTTATGCAGGAGAAATGTATTGCAGAATTTTATTTTTAAAGCTGCTCATAGAACTAAACCGGTGTTGTATCAGTAATCCTGAGGTGTTTCATAAAATTGCCAGATATGACAAGAAGATAGTGGAGATGATACATTATATCAACGAAAATCTTGGAGACGATCTGTCTATAGAGAGCCTGTCTTCAAAATTTTATTTAAGCAAATATCATATGATGAGAAAGTTTAAGGATGAGACCGGTTATTCCATGCACCAGTATATTCTTGAAAAGCGCATTCTGGCTGCAAGAAATTTAATTTTGGCGGGAAGTGCGGCTGCCGCAGCAAGTGCAGATGTGGGCTTTAAGGATTATTCCACCTTCAGCAGGGCTTACAAGAAGCTGTTGGGGCAGCTTCCTTCGGATGATCTTTAAAATTGTCAGATAAAATACTTAATAAAGATGAATAAAGTTGTCAAGCAAAATTACTTGACAACTTTATTCTTTTATAGTATTCTATCACAGGTGACTGCAAATGGAAAAGATTGTTGAGCAGGGGCTTTTGTATGATTTTTACGGAGAACTGCTGACTGAGCATCAAAAGAAAATATACGAAGATGTAGTTTATAATGACCTTTCGATTACTGAAATCGCAAAGGAGAACAATGTTTCCAGACAAGGCATACATGACCTGGTAAGGCGCTGTGATCATGCATTGCAGGAGTATGAGGATAAGCTTCATTTGGTGGAGCGTTTTGTCAGCATCAGAAACCGAGTAAGAGAGTTAGAAGAGTTGACAGAGGATGACAGGATTACCAGGCAGGCTCTTATACAAGAGGTAAAAGCCTTTTCACATCAAATATTAGAGGAATTATAATTCATGGCATTTGAGAGCTTGACGGATAAACTTCAAAATGTGTTTAAAAGCCTTCGCAGTAAGGGACGTTTAACGGAAGAGGATGTAAAGCTTGCGCTTCGAGAGGTAAAGCTGGCTCTTCTGGAAGCGGATGTAAACTTTAAGGTTGTAAAGCAATTTGTAAAGGCAGTGGAGGAGAGAGCGGTAGGTTCGGATGTAATGAACGGACTAAATCCGGGGCAGATGGTTATCAAGATCGTCAACGAAGAGATGGTTTCCCTGATGGGATCCGATACTACCGAAATTCAAATGCAGCCCGGCAAAGCTATTACAACCATTATGATGTGCGGCCTTCAGGGTGCTGGTAAAACAACTACCACAGCCAAGATTGCCGGAAAGTTGAAGCTGAAGGGCAAAAAGCCTTTACTGGTAGCCTGCGACGTGTACAGGCCGGCGGCGATTAAGCAGCTACAGTTAAATGGTGAAAAACAGCAGGTAGATGTATTTTCCATGGGAGATAATCAAAGCCCTGTGGATATTGCAAAGGCTTCTATTGAGCATGCCAAAAAGAGCGGTCATAACGTGGTAATATTGGATACCGCAGGACGTCTTCATATTGATGATGATATGATGACCGAGCTTTTAAATATTAAGGATCAGGTTGAGGTGCATCAGACATTGTTGGTGGTAGACGCCATGACCGGTCAGGATGCCGTTACGGTGGCAAGTGAGTTTAATGACCGTATCGGAATTGACGGAGTAGTGCTTTCCAAGATGGACGGCGATACCAGAGGCGGTGCGGCACTTTCCGTTAAGGCTGTTACCGGTAAGCCCATTTTATATGTGGGTATGGGAGAAAAGCTGTCCGATCTGGAGCAGTTTTATCCTGACAGAATGGCCAACCGTATTCTCGGCATGGGGGATGTGCTTTCCTTGATTGAGAAGGCACAGGAAAATCTCTCTATTGATGAGGATAAGGAAAAGGAAATGGCTGCCCGGATGAAAAAGGGCAAGTTTGATTTCGAGGACTATCTTGAGAGCATGAAACAAATGCGCAAAATGGGCGGCCTTAGCAGTATTTTAAGTATGCTTCCGGGAATGGGAAAGCAGATGGGCGATCTGGAGTCCATGATTGATGAGAAGCAGCTTGCCAGAACAGAGGCTATTATCTTAAGCATGACGCCGGAGGAGAGGAAGAACCCTAAGCTTCTTAACCTTAGCAGGAAGGGAAGAATTGCAAAGGGAGCCGGGGTTGATATGGCGGTAGTCAATCGCTTTGTAAAGCAGTTTGAGCAGTCTCAGAAGATGATGAAGCAGATGCCGGGCCTTATGGGTGGAAAACGGGGCAGAGGCGGATTTGGCGGAATGAGATTTCCGTTTTAGGTTGTTGAAATTGGAAACATGTTCCTGACGGATAGGTTTCTTTTCAAAATAAATATCAATATTTCATGGAGGTGAATAAGATGGCAGTAAAGATCAGATTAAGAAGAATGGGACAGAAGAAGGCTCCTTTCTATAGAATCGTAGTTGCAGATTCCAGATCTCCCAGAGACGGAAGATTTATCGAAGAAATCGGAACTTATGATCCCAACACAGATCCCAGCACCTTTAAGGTAAATGAGGAGCTGGCTAAGAAGTGGCTTGCAAGCGGTGCACAGCCTACAGAAGTTGTCAGCAAGATTTTCAAGCAGGCAGGCATTGAAAAATAACAACTGTTGACAGACCTTTTGGAGGTGGACTATGAAGGAATTAGTTGAAGTAATCGCAAAAGCACTGGTAGAGCATCCGGATGAGGTAGTTGTTACCCAGAAGGAAGAAGGTAAGCATATTACCGTTGAACTTCATGTTGCTGCATCCGATATGGGTAAGGTGATCGGAAAGCAGGGAAGAATTGCAAAGGCAATCCGCTCTGTTGTTAAAGCAGCATCATCTAAGGAAAATCAGAAGGTGGACGTGGAAATCGTCTAAGAGAAAGGATGTTCTCGTCGCATGACGAAAACATCCTTATTTTTGGGAAAGGTATTTTATGGAAAATTTGCTGCAGGTGGGAGTGATATCATCCACCCATGGAGTTCGTGGGGAGGTTAAGGTTTTTCCCACAACGGATGATGTGAATCGATTTAAAAAGTTAAAGGAAGTGCTGCTTGATACAGACAGGGAGCAGCTAAAGCTGCAGATTGAGTCGGTGAAATTTTTCAAACAGTTTGCAATTCTGAAATTTAAGGGTTATGACAATATCAATGACATTGAAAAATATAAAGGAAAAAGTCTTTTTGTTTCCAGAGAGCATGCAGTGAAATTAAAGAAGGACGAGTATTTTATTGCAGATTTAATCGGAATGAAGGTTGAAAATGAGGACGGCTCCTTTAAAGGAACATTAAAAGATGTGATTGAAACGGGAGCCAATGATGTATATACGGTTATGTGTGAGAATGGAAAGGAAGTGCTCATTCCGGCAATCAAGGACTGTATCTTGCAGGTTGACCTTGATAACAATGAAATGAAGGTACATTTATTGGATGGACTTCTTGATTAGAAACAGGTAACTTCCGATTGATAAGAAGAGGAAAAGGAGAAAAGAGGATGCATTTTCATGTACTCACTTTATTTCCTGAAATGATTATGCAGGGTCTTGATACCAGTATTATCGGAAGGGCCATTGCGAAAGGGATCATATCGCTGGAAGCGGTGAACATCAGGGATTATACAACCAACAAGCATGGGAAGGTGGATGATTATCCTTATGGAGGCGGAGCCGGAATGCTGATGCAGGCCCAGCCTGTTTATGATACATGGAAAGCGGTGTCTGACCAAATAGATGCACAGGGCCGGGAAGGGAAAAAAACCAGGGTAATCTATGTGACTCCTCAGGGACAGACCTTCAATCAGTCCATGGCAAAGGAATATGCAAAGGAAGAGGATTTGATCTTTTTATGCGGTCATTATGAAGGAATCGACGAGCGGGTTTTAGAGGAAATTGTTACCGATTATGTTTCTATCGGAGATTATGTGTTGACAGGCGGTGAACTGCCTGCAATGGTTATGATTGATGCCATTTCCAGAATGGTGCCTGAGGTTCTTGGTAATGAGGATTCCGGCGAAACGGAAAGCTTCAGCAATTATCTGCTGGAGTACCCTCAATATTCAAGACCGGAGGTCTTTAGGGGAAAGGAAGTGCCGAAGGTGCTTTTGTCCGGTGATCACAAAAAGGTGGATGAATGGCGGCTGGAGCAGTCCATTGAGAGAACCAGGAAGCAAAGAAGCGACCTGTACGAAAAATGGGAAAAGGAAAACCAGGACTACTTTATTAAGAAGGCAAAGCGTGAGGCACGAAAGCGGAAAAAGGCGTGCAAAAGCCAAGTGTGAAAATAATTGTTGCAATTTATCCCATCATGTGATAAAGT
>JAUNGK010000195.1 GCA_030524555.1 Bacillota bacterium
GATTCATTTACTCTGTTTTTCCCAATAACAGAATAAACACATATTGGCCGAATGTCAAAATCAACTGCGCCCGTTTCTTCTCTCAATTCTCTTTTCGCCGTTTCTAATATGGTTTCTCCATCTTCTCTGTGACCACCCGGCACTTCATAAGTATTCCTTTCCTTATGCTTGCAAAATACCCATCTTCCATTTGCTTTCGATACAATCACTGCAAATTTCAGAAGGCTATCCTCTGCATTTTCATAAAACCTTACTTCCATACCCACTATACTCCATCTCAGTATTTTACTTTTAATCTCTTCGACAAAATTCAGCCTTTCGCCTAAAGTTCAATTTTTCTTACCCCACCTGCTCCAAGGAAACATATTTTCAGTCCCACCAAACAGAAAACACAGAAACATATCGACCTTAAACTGCTGAAAACCTTTGATTTAGCGGGCTTTTTTCGTCAGCAGAGTGACCGTCTCCACATGCACCGTCATCGGAAACATATCCACCGCCCTTACCCTCCTTAGCTCATACCCGCCATCACACAGCACCCTCAAATCCCTTGCCAGCGTAGCGCTGTCGCAGCTCACATACACGATCCTGTCCGGCTTCATTTTCATCATGGTAGCAAGGCACGCCTCATCGCAGCCCTTCCTTGGCGGGTCCACCACGATCACATCCGCAGATATTCCTTCCTCCTCATACTTTCGGGGAAGTACCTCCTCTGCTTTTCCCACAAAGAATTCTGCGTTATGAATGCTATTATGAATAGCATTTTTCTCAGCGTCCTCTATGGCCTGAGGAATGACCTCCACCCCGTAAATCTGTTTTGCGTCCCTTGCAAGAAACAGGGAAATTGTTCCAATTCCACAATAAAGATCCCACACCGTTTCCTTTCCCGTAAGGCCTGCATAGGAAAGCGCCAGACTGTACAACTTCTCCACCTGTACAGGATTTACCTGATAAAAGGACAACGGTGAAATGGAAAACTCGATCCCCTTCCCTGACACATCGCCCATGGGCGCAAAGTTATTCTCCACATCACGCATATGAATGGTATCGTGAATAACATCCTCTCCCCATATTGTGTATATTTTTTCTCCCATAATTACATTGGTCTTTTCCGTATTCAGGCTTACCGATATACTTGTCATGCCTGCTACCTGCGTCAATGCCGAAATTAACTCCTCCTGCGCCGGCAGAAAGCTTAATGCTTTATTGCCCTTAGCATGCATTTTCTCAGCAGAAGCTCCTCTTCCCTCTTTTCCGGCTCCGAATTTCTTCTCCTTATAGTTAATCACCAGACACACCATAATTTCTCCGCTATAGTACCCCTTACGGATTAACACATGACGAACCAGCCCCTTTCCGGTAACTTCATCATATGCAGGAACATGATGCTTTTTCATATAAGAAAGAATTATCTCAAGAATTTCTTTATTCTCCGAAAAGCCCAGACTGCAATCGGTGTTGGCAATAATATTGTGAGTGCGGCCTGCATAGAAACCGGCCACGGGATTTCCCTCCTTGTCGGTTCCCACAGGGTACTGCGCCTTGTTCCGATAATGGAAGGGCTCGTCCATTCCCACAATAGGCTCCATCAGCTCAGCAATCTTCTCCTTATCAAAGCCTCCTATACGCACCAGATTATTCTTCACCTTAGACGCCTTAAATTCCAATTGGCGGTTATAGCTCATTGCCTGAATCTGACAGCCTCCGCACTGCTTATGAAAGCTGCATGACGGTTCCACACGAAAAGGAGAAGGTGTAACCACCTTCTCTAATCTTGCATAAGCATAATTTTTCTTTGCCCGGACCACCTTTATCTGGGCTGTATCACCTATAACCGCATCCTTGACAAAGAAAGGGTAACCGTCTATCTTGCCGATCCCCTCTCCCTCCGATGTAATATCTACGATCTCTACCGTCAGAATTTGATTTTTCTCAAAATCCATTTTTCCCCCTGCAAACCTCAAACATCATTTTTGTTCCATTAATACGCCACGCTCTCTAAAGCTATCTGTAAACCCTCCGGTTACTCCAGTCTTGTTCCTCTTACATTGGAATCAAACAGGCGGTTAAATCCCAGCCACCCCGTTTCCGTAGTACCCTCCAACATCTCTGTAAAGGTCTGCATCTTAGCATCCGTGTTATCCGCATAAAACAGTGCCACCGCCTCCATGATTGCAGGCTTTTTGGGTGAACCATATTCATACTCGCCGTGATGAGCCAAGATGCAATGCTTTAATTCATTGGCAAGTAAAACCGGAAATCCGGGAATTTGCTTCATCTTTTCTCCTACCATTTCCGCACCCATGACGATATGCCCTAAAAACTGGCCTTCATCTGTATAATCATTCTGCGGAAAAAGAGAAAGCTCTCTGGTCTTTCCGATATCGTGGCACATTGCCGCACTAATCAGCAAATCTTTATTCAAAAGAGGATATGCCTGACAATAATACTCGCAAAGACGCACCACGCTTAAGGTGTGCTGGAGCAGACCACCCACAAACCCGTGATGAACGGTTTTGGCTGCAGAGGACTTCTTAAATACACTGACAAAGGCTTCATCCTCCACAAATAAGGCCTTCAAAAGCTCCTTTAAATAAGGATTCTCCACCTTATCAATATAGTCAAGCAGCTCCTTATACATTTCCTCTATATTAAACTTACTTACCGGAAGATAATCAGCGGGATCAAATTCTCCTTCCTGACATTTCCTGATTCTTTTGACATTAACCTGCAAAGCTCCCTGAAAGCAGGTAATATCGCCATACACCTCAATATAGTCCAGCACATCAAAATCCGCTATCCCCGCATTATTGGGATCCCATATCTTAGCATCTATAGTTCCTGTTTTGTCCTGCAAAATAAGGCTCTCATAAGGCTTCCCGTTTTTGGTCACTGCCGAAAGCTTATGCTTGCACAAATAAATATCAAATATCCTGTCTCCGTCTTTATAATCCTTAATGTACTTCATGACTAATGATACTCCCGTTATTTTTACTCTTCCTTAAGACTTAATTCCACGTTTACTTCCATTTCCGTATATCCATCCGGTCCCTGACGCATCAATCCTACTGTCACTGTCTGCTCTGGGTTAAGCTGCAGTAATGCTTCTACCATACCCTGATATCCCAGTATTTCCGTATCCTCTATGCGGACAATTACATCACCGCTTTGAATACCCGCATTCATTGCCGGGGCATCCATATCCACCTCTGTGATATATGCACCAAAAGGCACTTCCAGCTCCTCATTTGCTTCTTTGGATACATCCGTACCGTAAACTCCGAAATAAGCAATTTCCTTATCATTGGAAAGTCTTTCCACAACCTTTTTCAGTTCGCTGATACCTATTGCACTAATAATATTCTTTATATCATCTGTATTGTAGGACATATCAATCATCCCAATAACCTGACCGCGAAGATTAATCAGAACGCCGCTGGCTGCAGTGCTTCCGTATATATCGGTAGTCAAAAATTTGTAGCTTGAATCCGGCAGCCGAATGCTGTTGCCCATAGAAGTAATATTCCCATAGCATACGGAATCCTCTGTACCCATGGGCCTCCCGAGAGCAATTACCGGAACTCCCACCAGGCTGCTGCTGGCAGATGATCCCAAATTTACAGGCTTTGCCATACTGACAGTGGTTTCCTTCATAATCGATTTTTGAATGGCAATAATGGCATATCCGGTGTTATTGTCTTTCTTTTTAATAGATGCATCATATTCCAAGTCGTCAGCAAAAGCAACCTTTAGGGAATCTGCTCCTCTGATACTGCTGATATTGGCCAGTATAAGCAGCTCTTTTCCATTATCTGCCGCTACCACGCCGGACACTACACCTTCATTTTCGTACTCATTATCAAGCCAGCCCACATCAGATGTAACTCCCACCACGCTGACTATAGAATTTTGTACTTCCTTAGCCACCCCGCTAAGTCCGTTTATCAGGGAAATATAATCCTCCGTTCCCAGCTTCATCTCGGAGAGAACCTGTGCAATCTGCTCATCCTCCAATGCAGGCGCTTCCGTAACCTCAGGCTGCATCTGAGACTCGTCTGCAATCATATCCTCCGGCAATATCTCATCTTCCACAGTTTCCTCAGGAAACACTACCGTATCAGGTTCCTCCTCAGGATATAGCCTGTTGCTGATAACCGGCTCCAGAAGCAAAAAGGTAAAGCATGCCACCATGCCGAATATAACTGCCATTGCCGCAGTAATAAGCGTTCTCCGAACCAGCTTCCTTCTGTTTAGCGGCCTTTGCTTGATGGTTTCTTTCATAAAATCAGAATTATTCTGATTTTGATTTTCTTCCATTGATTCCTCATTTCTGCCGACTTGCGACCTGTTTGTTCTTGCAATATTATACAAAAACAGCCATCTCCATTTGAAGATGACTATTTAAAGTCGGCGTGACAGGATTCGAACCTGCGGCCTCTACGTCCCGAACGTAGCGCTCTACCAAGCTGAGCCACACGCCGATATCTATTTTTCAAACTACAAGACAATGATCATAATACAATTTTTATGGCTAATTGTCAATGTTTGTACCGTAATATTTTTCCTTTGTATGAACCATTTTTGATAATGTCATAATAAACCACAAAGGAAAATGTCTCTGG
>JAUNGK010000196.1 GCA_030524555.1 Bacillota bacterium
GCCAGAGACATTTTCCTTTGTGGTTTATTATGACATTATCAAAAATGGTTCATAAAATGGAAACTTAAAATGCAAAATGTATTGACATTCTTTTTCTTATCTGTATAATTAGTATCAGTGTTTTCAGAGTTTAGTTTTACTAAACTCAAAGTTTATTATAATTGTAAGCACATTTTTGTAAATAAGGGATTTGATTTTTATGAATAACGGAATTAACATCGGAAACAAAATTAAAGATCTTCGAACGCAGAAGGGACTTACCCAGGAGGAGCTGGCAGATCGATGTGAATTGTCCAAAGGATTTATTTCACAGCTGGAACGTGATCTGACCTCTCCTTCCATCACTACTCTTGTGGACATTCTGCAATGTCTGGGTACTGATTTGAAGGAGTTTTTTAATGACTTTGAGGATACGCAGATTGCTTTTAAGCAAACCGACTATTTTGAAAAGATAGACGAAGAGCTTCACAACAAAATTGAATGGATCATTCCCAATGCTCAGAAAAATATGATGGAGCCCATTCGTCTTACTCTTGCTCCCGGCGGTTCTACCTACCCGGATAACCCTCATGAGGGCGAAGAATTCGGATATGTGATATCCGGCAGTGTAACTTTGATACTTGGAAAGAAATCCCTTCGGGTAAAAAAAGGCGAATCCTTTTACTTTACCGCTAAAACCACCCATTATCTGAAGGCGGATCAAAAAACAGGCGCTGTTGTCATTTGGGTCAGCAGTCCGCCAAGCTTTTAATACATTTTGAGGAGGCAGTGCAATGAATAAAGTATTGATTGACCTGAAGAATATCAGTAAATCCTTTGACGGTCAGATGGTTTTGGATGACCTTAACCTCTATATCCGTGAAAACGAGTTTTTAACTCTTTTAGGCCCCAGCGGCTGTGGCAAAACCACTACCCTGCGTATTCTTGGCGGCTTTGAGACGCCTGATACGGGAACTGTTATTTTTGACGGCAGGGATATCACTCAGCTTCCTCCAAACAAACGTCAGCTCAATACGGTTTTCCAGCGCTATGCACTCTTCACTCACATGACCATTGCGGAAAACATTGCTTTCGGCCTTAAGATCAAAAATAAAAGCAAAGCTTATATTGACGACAAGATCAAATATGCCTTAAAGCTGGTCAATCTGGAAGGTTATGAGAAACGTATGCCGGACTCCCTAAGCGGCGGTCAGCAGCAGCGTATTGCTATCGCACGGGCTATTGTCAATGAACCCAAGGTGCTTCTTTTGGATGAGCCCTTAGGCGCCCTTGATTTAAAGCTGCGTCAGGATATGCAGTACGAATTGATCCGTCTGAAAAACGAGCTTGGGATCACCTTTATTTATGTGACACATGATCAGGAAGAAGCCCTTACCATGTCCGACACCATTGTGGTCATGAATCAGGGATATATTCAGCAGATCGGCTCTCCCGAGAAAATATATAATGAACCCGAAAATGCCTTTGTCGCAGACTTTATCGGGGACAGCAATATTATCAGTTCCACTATGATTGAGGATAAGCTTGTAGAAATCCTGGGAACCCGTTTTCCCTGCGTGGATACGGGCTTTGGCACGAACAAGCCTGTGGATGCCGTAATCCGTCCTGAGGACGTAATTCTCTCCTCTCCGGCAAACGGAAGAATGAAGGGCGTTGTCACTCATTTGATTTTTAAAGGCGTTCACTACGAAATGGAAGTTACAGCAAACGGCTTTGAATGGCTGGTTCACTCCACCGGTATGTTCCCGGTAGGTACCGAAGTAGGTCTTGATGTGGATCCTTACAATATTCAGATTATGCACAAGCCAGCATCCGAGGATGAGGAGGCCGTAGGAGTCAATGAATAAGAAACCTGTTTCCAAGAAAAAACTGCTTGGCACACCCTATTTTATCTGGTCTGTTCTATTTATCATCATTCCCCTGTGCATGGTGTTTTATTATGGACTTACAGACAAAAGCGGTGCCTTTACGCTGGACAATGTTCTGGCAATTGCCTTACCCGAACATGCAAAGGCTCTGTGGATTGCCCTTGGCTTATCTCTGATTGCCACTGCAATCTGCCTTTTGCTTGCTTATCCGCTGGCTATGATTTTATGCAGCAAAAAAACCGGCCAGCAAAGCTTTATTGTACTGATTTTTATTCTGCCCATGTGGATGAACTTTTTGCTTCGAACCCTTGCATGGCAGACTCTTCTGGAAAAAACGGGGGTAATAAACAACATTCTGGGCTTTTTTCATTTACCTCCGCTTAGCATTATCAATACGCCCTACGCCATTGTGCTTGGTATGGTTTATAACTTCCTGCCCTTTATGGTGCTGCCGATTTACAATGCCCTGTCCAAAATTGACGGCAATGTAATCAATGCTGCCAAGGATCTTGGGGCAAACAGCCTTCAGGTATTCTGGAAGGTAACGCTGCCCTTAAGCATTCCCGGAATTATCAGCGGTATTACCATGGTATTTATTCCGGCGCTTACCACCTTTGTTATCAGCAAGCTTCTAGGGGGAAGCAAGATTCTTCTCATCGGAAATGTGATTGAAGAAGAGTTTACCCAGGCAAGCAACTGGCATTTAGGAAGCGGTCTTTCTATTGTGCTGATGCTGTTTATCATTGTAAATATGGTTCTTACTGCTGTATTTGATAAAGATGGGGAGGGTTCGTTTCTATGATAAAAACTACTGCTCAAAAGATTTATATTGTACTGATTTTTATCTTCCTGTATGCCCCCATTGCAACCTTGATGGTTTTATCCTTCAATGCAAGCAAGACCCGGGCAAAATGGGGCGGCTTTACCTTAAAATGGTACGGGGCCCTGTTTCGGAATGATGATATTATGCAGGCACTTTTCAATACCCTTTTGATTGCACTGATTGCCTCCGTGGTTTCCACACTCATTGGTACGGTGGCCTGTATTGCAATTATGAACCTTAAGAAGCGTTCCCGTGCCGTGATTATGGGGATTACCAATATTCCTATGCTGAATGCAGAAATTGTTACCGGTATTTCCTTAATGCTTTTGTTTATCAGTATGGGGCTTAAGTTTGGTCTCGGCACTATTCTGCTGTCTCACATCACCTTTTGTATTCCTTACGTAATCTTAAGTGTGATGCCTCGAATGAAGCAGATGAATCCATACACCTACGAAGCAGCATTAGATCTTGGAGCCGGCCCTGTATATGGGTTTTTTAAGGTGGTATTTCCCGAAATCCTTCCCGGAGTACTCTCAGGCTTTTTAATGGCTTTTACCATGTCCATTGATGATTTTATTATCACGCACTTTACCAAAGGCGCCGGTGTGGATACTCTTTCCACCAAAATCTACACAGAGGTTAAGAAGGGAATCAAGCCGGAAATGTATGCGTTGTCCACCATTATTTTTATGACGGTTTTAATTCTTCTGCTACTTGTAAACAGAAGACCTGCAGAAAAGAAAAAATAATTATGAAAACACTTATATAAAAAGGAGTCTATTATGAAAAAGTTTATTTGCATTGTTTTAACCCTCACCGCACTATCATCCTTGCTTCTTACCGGCTGCGGCAGCGGAGGCGGCGGTGAAAACGGAGAAGTTATTGTTTACAACTGGGGAGAATATATTGACCCCGAGGCACTTACCATGTTCGAAGAAGAAACCGGAATCAAGGTTGTTTATGATGAATTTGAAACCAACGAAACCATGTATCCCAAGGTAGAGGCAGGCGCAACCGCTTATGATGTAATCTGCCCTTCCGATTACATGATCCAAAAGATGATAGACAATGATCTTCTGGCAGAAATTAATTTTGATAACATTCCCAACATCAAGAATATCGGGCAGCAGTACTTTGAGCAGTCCAGGGAATTTGACCCTGAAAACAAATATTCCGTTCCCTACTGCTTCGGCACTGTTGGAATTCTTTACAATAAGACCATGGTATCAGAGCCCATTGACAGCTGGTCTGTTCTTTGGGATGAGCAATATGCTGATAATATCCTTATGCAGGACTCCGTAAGAGATGCCTTTATGGTTGCCCTTAAGCTGAACGGCTATTCCATGAATACGTTAAATGAAGAAGAGCTGCAAGAAGCCAAAAATGCATTGATTGAACAGAAGCCTCTGGTGCAGGCCTATGTCATCGATCAGGTTCGCGATAAAATGATCGGTGACGAAGCGGCTATCGGTGTTATTTACTCCGGCGAAGCCATTTATACCCAGCGTGAGAATGAAAATCTGGAGTATGTTATTCCTAAGGAAGGAACTAACGTATGGATTGATTCCTGGGTAATTCCCAAAAACGCACCCAACAAGGAAAATGCCGAAAAATTCATTGATTTTATGTGCAGAGCTGATATTGCATTGATGAATTTTGAGTACATTACCTACTCTACTCCCAACACTGCGGCACAGGCCCTGATCGAGGATGAGGATATCAAAAATTCTCCTATTGCCTTTCCTGATTTTTCGCAGTATGAAAATCTGGAAACCTTCCACTATCTTGGTTCCGAGGGTGATGAGCTTTATAACAATCTTTGGAAAGAGGTAAAATCCGAATAACCGGCATATCTAAAAAGAGTTGGCTGCCTAGCCAATGTCATTAAGTTAACATTGTAGATCGGGCAGCCTAAAAGAGATCAAGCAGG
>JAUNGK010000197.1 GCA_030524555.1 Bacillota bacterium
AAACAAAAATTATATTAATATTAGAATGCTTGTTTTTATGTATGAATAATTTCAGAACATTATTTGAGGGAAAAACATGTATTCCTGATATACAAATAAGAATAGAGAAGGACAAGCAAGAGAAAACGAATATTATTGTAGGTATATCAAAAGCTGTATACTTTGATTGGGACATATTAGGCTTTGTGAAGCAATCTTTGGATTATCAAGAATGGATAAAAAATATTGAAGAACCTATTGTGAAACAATTAGTGGGATGTGTAAGTGAGTTGTCTCAATATTATGGAAAAGATAAGAGGTGTGTAAATGCAATAAAAGATCTCAAGAAAGATTCAGCATTTCACGCTAAAGAAAGCAAATGGGAGTTGGCGCTGCCGTTATATGATTTGGATTTGAGTTATAACGTGTTGAAACGTGTGCGGAGAAACGGCAAGGAAGATACGGCAGTTATAAAGCTTGATGATCTTCTTATTAAAATTAAAAATATCTATTCATATATAGAGCAAGAGTTAACCCATGAAGAAGAGAGATATGAAAAGGTACAAGGGACAAATTGGGAATTTAGATATACGGAAATTTTTCAAAAGGATCCTTATATTGTAAATTTTCGCAAGATATTGGAAGATGAAGAAAGCAGACGGCTTCTTCTGGATCAGATACATAAAGTATACATGTCATTTAAAAAGGAAAATGACGATATTGAAAGCAAAGAGCAGGTTGGAAAGGGCTTAGGGAACGATTAATTATGCATAATCTGGATGAGATTATTAAAATGTATTTTAGTTTTGTTTCCGTGGAGGATATATTAAAAGGTGCAGTTAAAGCCCGGTGCTTCCCGAAAGAGGAATATACGGTTCTGGCGTCGGCTTATCTGAATTGCTATAGCGATACAGAGCAAGAGAATCTGTACGATTATATCCAAAACAGTAATGAGCATTCCGGCGGAAATACAAGGGAAAAGAGAAATAATTTAAATGTTTTCTCAGCATTAGGGCAGTTGGCTGAAGAGTTGTTTGTTATGGAAGAGAATGAGCCTAAATGCCGCTATGAATATTTGCTCCGTCTTAGGGAAATTGAAGAATATGTGGATTTGGAACTACTTATGGCCGCATTCCTTGTACAAAATCGTATAAATTATGGGGGAGATGATACGCTTAAGAACAAGTATTTGACACGAAATGTATCCATTGACCATAACAATCTTCAGTTAAAACGGATTATGGAATTGGGAATTGCGGAAAATCATTTTCATTTATATGGTTCGACACCTATGTTTCATCTGATTTGGATTCAAATGATGAATGGTATGAATGATGAAAAGTATGCTTCTCTTTTTCGGGAAATTGATTCAAATCCACGTATGGTGAGAACACATTATAAACAGGGATATATAGAAGGCGGATGTGAGGAAAAGATTCTAAAAGCTGCATTGATACGATGGGTACTTTTTCGGATGTTAATGGATGATGGAGGGAAGGACATAGAAGAAAGAGAGCAGGAAAGGGAACAGGCAAGAGCTATCTTGTCAGGAGACCGTTCTATTAAGGATTATTATAGCTTTCTTCAGAAAAAGATAAGGGTACAGCGTGCTGCCGGTCAAATTCTGCATAATAAGGAGGTGGCAGATTATGCCATGTCGAATATAGATGCGTCGAATATTTTTGATAACTGTTTTGGAATTCTGGCAGGCGAAAGATGGATGCTCTATGAGCTTCTTGTCCAAGAGCAAAAGGAGGCTGCTTGTTCCTCTGTTCAGGAAAGTGAATGGATACAGTGGTTTTATGCTTATTTAGTAATAAAAAATCAAATACGTAATGAAATACTGCAGACCAACAGTAAGATAGGATTTGAAAACTTCTCAATGATCAGCCATAGGAAAAATGCATATGTTAATTATGGATTAATGGAACAGCAGGCATTAAAAAGCAGTCTTGACAGTCGAAACATACAAAAGTTTGAGATAAGAATAACGCCTGCAAATACAGCGGAAGGGTATGCCGATAAGATACGGTATTTGGAGAATATTTTATGGAAGAATAACAAGCGTAAGGACGCAGTTTTTTATGTGTTTCATTTTACCAAAAGTCAGGATAACCCAAAGAAAGGACATTTGCTTTATCGAAACTTCAAGGAATGCCGTCATTATGATCTGCGGAATAAATTAAGAACACAGGCTGCAGAGATGGAAAGGTTTCGGGATTTATATCCCGATTTGGCTGATAAGGTATTAGGCATTGATGCCTGTGCACAGGAGATAGGATGCAGGCCGGAGGTCTTCGCACCGATTTTTCGCAGGTTATCTAAACATACCAGTTCAGCCATGTTGGGGAAAAAGGAAATTCCACAGCTTAGGATGACATATCATGTGGGAGAGGATTTCTTGGATGTAGTGGACGGACTGAGGGCAGTGGATGAGGCGATCCACTTTTTAAATTTAAAATGCGGTGCAAGAATTGGTCACGGTACGGTATTGGGAATATCCGTGGAAAATTGGTACCGAAGAAAGCGTAATACCATTATATTGTCCAAACAGGATTATCTGGACAATATTGTCTGGCTGTACCATAAGATTAATGAATTTTGTATAGAAGGATGTTCGCAGCTTTTGGAATTTTTGATGCAGGAGTTCGAAAAGGTGTTTTATGAGGTGTATCATAGAAACATTGACGGTACGGAGCTTAGGCGAATATGGCAGGAGAGTGGAAAATCATATAGTAAATTGGGCTTTCAGGCAGAGGAGTACCAATATACATTTGATATTTTTACCTATTATGAGGCATGGAAGCTTCGTGGAGATGATCCGTCCTTATATGTAAGCGGATATTATAAAGAACCCATATTTTTTACAGATAAGGAAAAGCATCTTGTAAATTGGGAATACACTGCTGCCGGTGATGTGAGATGGCAGCGAAATGTGAGTATCCTGTATTATTATTATCATTATAATCGATATGTGTATGAAGAAGGGCGGAAAAAGATAGAAAGATATATGCCGGATTGTTACGTGGATGGGGTTGTTAAGGTGCAAAAGGCAATGCAGAGCTTTATAGGAAAGTGTGGAATTGGAATTGAGTGTAATCCTTCTTCTAACCTGATGATCAGTACTATGAGGTCATATGATGAGCACCCCATTGTACAATTTTATAATAAAGATCTGGAAAAGGATCCGGAAAAGCTGCAGGAGTGTCTGCAGCTTTTTGTATCCATTAATACGGATGACAAGGGCGTTTTTCATACCTCTCTGGAAAATGAATATGCACTGATGGCATGTGCAATGGAAAAGGTGAAGGACAAGCAGGGGAAGGCTGTTTATAATCGGCAGATGGTATATCAGTGGATAGACAATATCAGGCGAATGGGCTTACAGCAAAGCTTTTTAGGAAGGAGAGCAGAAGAAAATGAATCAGATTATTAGAAACAAGTTAATGGAGAAGATTGAAAAAGACGGAGGGGATAAGGATTTTGCATGTACTTTAGAGCAGATCGTGGATGATGCAGGGAACAGGGCGGATAAAAGCAAAAAAGAATATTTTCGTATCGAAAGGCTTGTGATTCTTTTTTCTATGTTATCAAGCATTGCAGCAGGTATTTCAGCCATTGACTTTACAGAGTGGACAGGAACCTGTTTACAATTTTGGATTCCCTACATAAAACTGGCAGCTATTATTCTGCCGTCCTTTGTGACGGCGCTGGTGGCTTATAGAGGTTTGAAAAAAAGTCTGGAAACATGGCTCCGCCACCGAAAACATAATTGTGAGCTTAATTTACTGATTGATGAATATCTTTTTGGAGGTAAAAGATTTGAAGGTATCACCGGGTATGATGCGTATGTTAAGTTTAGGGATGAAGTACAGGAGTTGTACAGGGAAAGTACGCAGGAATTTTTGAATAATATGAGTAAGTGACAAAAAGCGTGTTGGCGTATGTAAAATGAAAGTAATAAACATGGCGGTAGGCAGCAAGCTGACTTACCGCCTGCATATGATCTCATACCTCAATGGCACAATTTATCATTTCGAACCATTTCTGAGGAAATTCCCCATCCAATCAAAATCAACATAAAGGTGCCGGGCAGGCTTTGAATGGCAGACTTCTCCGTTTAAACGGCAGATCCATCCGGTAAAAGAGGAATTGAAAACTGTACAATTCCTGATTTTACATATATAATAAATATTATCTGCTTAGAAAAGGATGTTCTCAAGGTTCAAACAGCATGGCAACATGCTGTTTGATAATTAGGCAGCAGATTATAAAGAAGGTAAATCTATGGAAAAGAGTATCCGAAATTCTAATCATGAATTGCTTCGTATTATTGCAATGTATATGATTGTATTTATTCATGCCAATATGTATTTGGACAATTTCTGTACAGGCATCAGCGGAGTTTTTTTTAATGGTGTGGTAAACGGAATCTGCAATATAGGAGTAACCTGTTTTATTTTGATTTCCGGTTATTATGGAGTCAGGTTTGATGTTAAGAAATTAGTGAAAATGGAATGTATGATGATTACTTACCCCCTTATGGAAACGGTAGTCTTGTACATGGTATTTCCTGATCAGATGCAGGGAGCGGCGCTTTTAGAGCAGCTGGTAAAGT
>JAUNGK010000198.1 GCA_030524555.1 Bacillota bacterium
GCATACGTGTGTTTTTGTAATGATTACTTAACAGGGAGGAACAGATGCCAAAACAAAGAATTACGAAAGAGATGGTGGTAGAGGCAGCCTTTGAGCTGGCAAGGGAAAAGGGCATGGAGCAGGTATTGGTGAAGAGCATTGCCGAAAAGCTGGGCTGCTCCGTACAGCCGATTTACAGCTATTGCCAAAGTATGGAGGGGCTTTTGCAGGATGTTTATGTGAGGATCAGACAGTTTATCAGGGAATATCTGGATCAACATATTGATAGAGAGGATTTTTTCCGCAGTACAGGATATGCATATATTAAGCTGGCGGAGGAAGAGCCTAACATTTTTAAAATGTTTGTACTGCATCAAAGGGAGGGAATTGCATCACTGGATGATTTGTATCGTTCAGAAGCCGGTCCCGGGGTGGCGGATTTTATTGCACAGACTCTTCATATTGATGTTTCTGCCGCAAGAGTGCTGCATCAGAATATGCTGATTTACACAGTAGGAATAGGAACTATTCTGGCTACCGCATTACCGGGAATACCGGCAGAGGAGATACAGGATCAGTTGGAAAATGCATATCAGGCATTTTTAGAACAGACTTTAAAAGGATTTGAAGGAAAGGAGCAGGTGCACAGATGAAAGCAATTATAATTTATTATAGCAAAACCGGGTTTACGGAAAAATATGCAAGGTGGATTGGTGAGGAACTGCATTGTGACATTGTTTCTTATAAGGAGAAAGAAAAGGCTTCTCTGGCAGATTATGATACTGTTATTTACGGAGGAGGATTTCATGCCGGGAGTATTAACGGCCTGAAATGGCTTAAGGAAAAACTGCCGCAGCTTACGGAAAAGAAAGTAATCGTTTTTGCAACTGGGGCTATGCCGCCGGAAGCGCCTGATGTGGATAAGGCAATGAGGCAGAATTTTACAGAAGATGAATGGAAACAAGTGAAGGTGTTTTATCTTTGGGGCGGTCTTTGTTATGAGAAAATGGGATTGGGAGATAAACTGATGATGGCGGTATTCCGTAAGATGTTAAGCAAGAAGGAAGGTGAAAAGGAGGCTCTTAAGATGGTATCTTCTTCTTATGACTGTACATCCAGGGATTATATCAGAGCACTGCTGGAATATTGCGGCAGATAACCTGTTTTTCTTGTTGTGGCAGTCAAACTACGGTATAATGTTGCAGTATCAAGTCAAAGGAAAATAATTATTCTTATGGAATAATGAAGGAATTAATATGCAGATGATAGGAACACATATGTCCATAGCGGGAGGAATCGTGCAGGCTGCTGAGAATACTGTTAGGATGGAAGCCGATACCATGCAGATATTCAGCCGTAATCCCAGAGGCTCCGGCTATCGGACTTACAGCAGCGAAGAAATAGCATTATTTCAGAACATATGCAGGGAAAACCATATAGGCTCCCTGCTTGCCCATGCTCCCTATACCTTAAATCTGGCGAGTGCAACGCAGAAGACTTATGAGTTTGCCTGCATGGTGATCCGGGAGGATATTGCCAGAATGGATGCCCTTGGAATGGAAAATATTGTGTTTCATCCGGGAAGTCACACTGGAATTGGAGTGGAAGCGGGTATTAAAAACATTATTGAGGGACTTAATCAGGCTATTTCCGGAACAGAGCATATCACCGTACTATTGGAGACTATGTCGGGAAAAGGAACTGAAATCGGGGTCAGCTTTGAAGAACTTAAGGCTATCAGGGATGGGGTAAAATATCCTGAAAGGATCGGAATTTGCTTTGATACCTGTCATGTTTTTGCCGCCGGGTATGATATTGTAAATAATCTGGACGGCGTATTGGAAGAATTTGACCGCATTCTGGGAATTTCACTGATACGGGCCATACACTTAAATGACAGCGCTATGCCTTTTGGCTCTCATAAAGACCGGCATGCTGTGATCGGAGGCGGGAAGATCGGTTTTCCCGCATTGCTTCGGGTGATGGAGCATCCGGCTCTTTCCGGTATTCCCTTTTATCTGGAAACACCGCTTGATGAGCAGGGGCACAAGGAGGAAATTGCCATGCTTCGAAAAGAGCTGGCAGGGAGAAAACAGTGATAACGATAAGAGATAAACATTTTTCCATCAGACAAATATGCCAGTCAGGTCAGTGCTTTCGCTTAGAGCCCCTTATGGGGGCGGATAAGCAGGAGGAAGGGTTGAAAGAGCAGGAGGAACGATACGGGCTGACAGCCTTTGGAAAATATTTAACCATCCGGCAATGTGGGGAAGAGATAAGCCTTTCCTGCTCACAGGAGGAATTTGACTCCATTTGGAAAAGCTATTTTGATCTGGAGGAGGATTATGACAGGATTATTGCATCCATTGATCCTGATGATGCCTATCTTTTAAGGGCGGCGGAATTTGGAAGCGGAATCAGGATACTCAGGCAGGAGCTTTGGGAGATGATTATTTCCTTTATTATTTCCCAGCAGAACAATATTAAAAGAATACGCAGATGTATTGATCTGTTGTGCAGACAATTTGGTGAAGCGGCAAGAAGCGATACGGGAGAGATTTATTATATATTTCCCACACCTGAGGCGCTTGCACAGGCGGAGATACAGGAGCTGTATGATTGCAATCTGGGCTACAGAAGCAAATATGTAAAGCAGACGGCGGAAACTATCTATCATAAGGAAGTGGATTTGGAAAGGATTACTGCTATGAGTTACACTGGTGCCATGGCGGAGCTTCAAAAACTGTGCGGTGTGGGAACGAAGGTAGCTAACTGCATTTGCCTGTTTGCCCTGCATATGACAGATGCCTTTCCGGTGGATACACATATTAACAAGGTGCTTAAGGAGCAGTATCCCGAGGGCTTTCCCTTTGAGAAATATTCCGGTTATGCGGGAAGCCTTCAGCAGTACATTTTTTATTATGATCTGGCGGGAAAACCGAAAACAGAGAAGGAAGCTGTTGCAGTAAAATGCTCCGGCATGGAGGAGTAGCGTGTTAAATCGATTATTGGGAATTGTCTACCTGTTAATGAATAAAGGAACTGTCACCGCAAAGGAGCTGGCGGAGCGGTTCGAGGTTTCAATTCGAACCATTTATCGTGATGTGGAGACTTTAAGCATGGCGGGTATTCCTGTTTATGCCAGAAAGGGTAAGAATGGAGGAATCAGCCTTACGGAGCAGTTTGTTCTGAACAAAATGATTATCTCCGAGCAAGAGCAGCGCCATATTCTGTCGGCCCTTGCAAGCCTGCAGGAGACAGGTGCTGCAGGTGAGGCGGCGCTTCTGCAAAAGCTGGGGGACTTCTTCAAAGCCGGACCGGAGAACTGGGTATCCATTGATTTTTCCGATTGGAGCGGCAGACGAAAGGAGCTGTTCGAACAACTAAAAGAAGCCATTGTGGGCAGACGGGTGCTCAAATTTGATTATTATGGGCAATACGGAGAGATGAGCAGCCGCACGGTAGAGCCGGTGCAGCTGCTTTTTAAGGAATACACATGGTATCTGCGTGCATGGTGCAGGGATAAGCAGGCCATGAGGCTTTTTAAAGTTCTTCGGATGAAGCGGGTGGAGCTTCTTGAGGAGGAATTTGCAGCAGATGAGGGCAGATTTGAGGTATCGGAGGATCAGGAGCTGTGCAGCAGAGAGAAGGATGCCCCGGAGATCGTTCTATTGATTGATAAAAAGGAAGCTTACCGCATCTATGACCGGTTTGATGAGGAGGAAATTACGGTGCTGCCGGAAGGGGACTTTCAGGTTCGCATGCACTGTCCTCTGGACGACTGGGGATACGGGTTAATCCTTTCCTTCGGCCCTTCCGCAAAAGTAATTGAGCCCAGAGAGGCCAGGGAAGAGCTTTTAAGGCGTATTGCGCTGATGAAGGAGCAATATGAGGAGTGACACCAAAAGAGCTTTAGGCATCAAAATTAATTAAGAAAGTTTTATAATATGACATGCTGATGTCATATTATGTCTGCTATAGTAATCCCATAAGAAGAAGGGGATATCTGAAAGCGCGCAGTTCCTTCATTCTTATAAATAGAGAAAATGGAGGATGATAAAATGGATATGAAGATTTGTCAAAGCTGCGGAATGCCTATGCAGGAGGAGCAGTACGGAACGGACAAGGACGGAAGCAAAAATGATACCTATTGCTGCTACTGCTATAAGGACGGTGATTTTGTGCAGAAATGCAGTATGGAAGAGATGGCAGATTTTTGTGCATCTTTTGAGGTGGAAGGCGGACGAGCCAAAACAATGGAGGAAGCCAGAGTAAATCTGCTGACCTACTTTGCTACCCTGAAAAGATGGAAAGAGAATTAAGAGACGAAGCACCGCCAGGTTTTGGGTAATAGTTCGGCCTTTTTGCCCCGTCCTGGGTAGGCAGCTGCTTCTTTGATAAGAGCTATGACAGCTTTCGGGATTTAAGGAAACAGGCCGCCCAAATACCTATAAGCTGCCCTGTCGGCAAACTCAAAGTCAATCATAAAGAAAAGCACGATGAGCCTTAGAAGAAATTTTGTGAAAAATCAAGAAATCCGTTTTAGATTTTTCCA
>JAUNGK010000199.1 GCA_030524555.1 Bacillota bacterium
AAAGTCAATCATAGATAAAAGCACTTGATCCTATAACAAATTTTGGAAAAATCTATGATTGACTTTGAGTTTGCCGACAGGGCAGCTAACAGGTATTTGAGCGGCCTGTTTCCTTAAATCCCGAAAGCTGTCATAGCTTTATCAAAGAAGCAGTACCGTATCAGGGGCGGCGTAGGAAGGCTGAATTGTTACGATATGCCTTTGCCCACGAAAATTTAAAAAGCCACTGCTATATGATTTGTTTCGGTCATTAATTCACAATCTTTGCATTAGGATAAATCCGTTCCATTCGCTGATCATCAAAGCGTTCATCCAGAAATTCTTCCAATGCATTTTCCGCTGCAGCCGGTGTCTGTCCACCTGCCCTTTGGCGTTCCTCATATCTTGCCAGTGCAAGCGCCGAAATCAGGCAGTTCACTATCATAAAAATAATCATCACATTACATAATATGGTACCTATCCGGCGGGGAAGCTTTTCAATCCACTTAGAAAGGAAGGGATAAAGAAGCTTCATCCACACTACTGCCGCAATTCCCCAGAAAAAGCAGTACAACAGATTAATTCTGCCTCCCAGATTAAACAAAAAGCCGCTGTAATCCCAGAACACCGTTCCAAATACCAGCTCAGTAAACACACTGCATACATATTCATATGCACCGCCAAGAAGCGTTCCTGCTATAAATATGTAAGAATCGCTTTTATTTCTGATCTGATACAAAATTGCGGTAAGCAGTGTACAGCCAAGCCCCCACACAATACTGAAAGGCCCGTAAACCACGCTGCTTCTGCTCATCAACCGTCCCGTAGTCACAAGGCAGAAAATGGTCTCCGTTATGTCGCCAAGAAAAGCACCAATAATAAACAAGGAAAATAGCTTGTAAAAGCTGCAGCCCTGTGCGAAAACCTCGCTTTTTTCCTTCTTCACCGCATGCTTTTTCAGAGTTTCCGTTGAAATAGCCGGAAAGGCCTTCTCCATACGCCGAATGATTTTCCTGGTGATAGCATTCTCCAGCAGCCGGGATACCTGTTCAATTCCTCCCGTCAACTGTGAAATCTGCTCAAGCTGCTTTTGCATTCCCCTGATTGCCAGGGTTGTTCCCACCATATCGAGTACAAGCAGTACTGCCAAAACCCATAGAGCAATTACTCCCAACAGCTGGGGGATCATATGAATCAACACTGCAAACGCCGGATTAATAAAATAGGTAAGAATTAAAGCAAAAACTCCCCAAAGCAAAGAATATCTGACACAGATATAACCCTCAAAATTAAACCGTATCCCGGAATAATCCCACCACTTCTTGTGAAACAGCTTTTCCAGAAGAGCTCCCGTTACAAATTCAATAAAAGAAGCCAGAATTGCTCCTCCTAAGAATAGAAAAAACGGATTGGTTCTAAGCTCCGGCAGAAAAACCGCAAAAGCTACCGCTCCCGTACCGTAAATTGGACAAAGGGGTCCGCTGACGAACCCCCTGTTAATAAATTTCTTTTTCTGCACAGCCGCCGCACATACCTCGACGCACCAGCCGATAAAGGAATATATGAAATAGAACCAACACAATTCGTAAAAATTAAAAGTCATAGCTTACATCTTTCTTTTGTAATAAGAATACGCAATCAAGTAGGAAAAAAGAAATACATAAAGGATAAAAAGCAGCACCTTAATCAAATACGGATAGTATATTCCCGCAATCAATGCAGCTACCAGACAAGAAATCAGCATTACCTTGACCGCCGCCATCACAGCCTTACCCTTAATCTCCTTATTTCTCTCGTCATAATTCTCCAGCCTGCTTGCTTTAAGCTTCTCCTCATTGCCAAGAAGCCTAAGGTTCTTGATAAGAAGTATCACGCCCGCTGCTGCAAGTCCCGTGCCCATTCCGCAATATACCCCCAGCATATAGGAAGGTATCTCTAATGTTCCTTTAGCATCCGCCAGATATGCAGCTGCTGCAATCGCTGCACCTGACAGAATCAAAAGCACCATCCATAAATTTTTGCTTTTCAATTCCTTTTTATACTCTTCATTTGTTGTTGCTGTCGTTTGACAGAAAATTCCTCTCATAAATTCTCTTCCTCCTTATCGAAAACAAACATCTCTTCAATAGACACACCAAAAAACTGAGCAATTTTGTGAGCAAGAACCAAGGATGCCTTATACTTTCCGTTCTCCAGTGAAATGATCGTCTGTCTGGTCACATTCACTGCGTCGGCAAGCTCTTCCTGCGTAACCTTTCCTGCTTTTCTGAACTCTGCAATTTTAGTCTGCAAATTTTCACCCTGCCTTTCATAAACAAGACCTTTAAATGTATAGCATGCTTTACACCTTGAAGTATAGCTTGCTTTACATTATTTGTCAAGCAGACTTTACATTTTTGTTTTAATCTTTTTTAGTCTAAAACTGACTGCTTTCTTTAAAGAGAATTATTTTAGAAAATTTCATAATTCCTGTCAACATATTTACTGTAAGAACTTACCGCTCCATCTTCCAGAAGGCAGCGCTGTAAGGGGGAAGTGTGCTCCCGCCTCCAAAGTCATGTATCTGTCCTGTAAGCAGATCTACCGCCTGACCGCAGCCGGCATCAAAATGAGCCGTATAAGCTTCCCCGTCCGCATTGATGGCTACCAAAACTCTTTCATCCTCTGCCTTTCTCTCGAAGATACATTGCTTGTTCGTCAAAACAACAGAACGAAAACCTCCATAATTTAATGCCTTGGACCCCTTCTTTGCCTCCGCCATTTTACTGATCTTTTCGGTAAGCTCATTAAATACCGGCTCATCAAAGCATGCCCTAAGAGCCGGGTCACCTTCTCTTTTATCTGCCTTTGCTCCCCATTCGCTTCCATAATATACACAAGGAATTCCCGGCATACCAAAGGCTAATGCATAGATAAGCGGAATATGCTTCTCATTATTTAAAATACTTGCCACTCTGGACACGTCATGGTTATCCACAAAGGAAAACAGATGCTTGCCTTTATAAAGCGTCCAGTTCTCCGGTCCAAACTGACGAAGCAGGGAATGCACAATTTCAAACATATTCATACTGTTAAAGCTGGAATGCAGCCCCTTATAGCACTCATAATTGGTAACTGAATGAAGCATGGAATCATTCATCCACTGATTATAATCTCCATGCAGCGTCTCTCCTAAAAGAAAAAAGTCAGGCTTTAAGCCATCGCAGAACTGACGAAGTCTCCTTAAAAAGTCGTGATCCAGACAGTATGCCACGTCCAGTCTAAGACCGTCAATCTGAAATTCCTCTACCCAGCCTTTAATAGCTGCAAAAATATGCTGAATTACTTCCTCATTTCTAAGGTTTAGCTTTACCAGATCATAATTGCCTTCCCAGCCTTCATACCAAAGTCCGTCATTATAATTGGAATTTCCATCAAAGCTTAAATGAAACCAATCCTTATAAGGAGAGTCCCAGCGCTTTTGCAGTACATCCTGAAAAGCCCAGAAGCCCCTTCCCACATGATTAAATACACCATCCAATATAACACGAATACCTTCCTTATGAAGATTATCACAAACTTGTGCAAAATCCTCATTGGTTCCAAGCCTTGTATCAATTTTGGTATAATCCCGGGTATTATATCCATGTGTATCTGATTCAAAAACCGGAGAAAAATAAATTGCATTAGCTCCGAGCTTTTTAATATGCGAAATCCAATCGTTCACCTTTAAAATCCGGTGTTCCAAAACCCCATCATTTTCAAAAGGTGCACCGCTAAATCCCAACGGGTAAATCTGATAAAAAACACTTTCATATGCCCACATCTCTGTATGCCTCCTATTATTTCATAACACTGCCTGATGGCAGGCAATTTCTGACAAATTCTTCTGCTTATTTCGGCAGGCCACCCGCTTATAAGCCATGCTTATTCGAAAGTCAGGGACTCTCTCATCACGGGCTTCGCCCTGTTCCCATGCTTATTCGAGAGTCTCCGACTCTCTCATCACGGGCTTCGCCCTATGCCCGTCCCCAAGCGCAAACTTGCCTGCCAGCAGGCAATTTGCGCTTTTGGACGGGCGCATGGCTCATTGCCAGCTTGTACATTATACCACGATTTTCTTTTTCTGTACATGCGGAGGATTTTAAATATAAGGGAAAATGTAACAAATCATCCTTCCGGCACCGCCCCGGGTACAGGAAGGATGATTTGTTACGGAAAATAACGGTCTAACCACTGTCTGAAGGCTAAATTGCTACGAAAAAAAACGGAGTTAGTCAATAAAGTGGGTATCTCTATTGACCAACCAAGTATTTTTCTAATTTTGAATTTTTCTCCTGCAATTTTCCACTAAAAATCATTGAGGATTTTTTAACTAAATAATCAATACAAAACGAGAAATCCCCCATTTCCACAAAGTTATCCACAATGACATTTATGTCATAATTCATGACCCTACTAATTTTTTTCTCAAAAAAAGATGTCATTTTTCTCTCTGTCCTTCATTTC
>JAUNGK010000200.1 GCA_030524555.1 Bacillota bacterium
ATGTATCGGATTTTCCCAATCCAACCACAGCAGGAGCAGAGGGTTGTATTGTTATTCCTCATCTTGGAGCTTCCACCGCAGAATCCGAGGATAACTGTGCAAAGATGGCAGTTAAGGAAATGATGGACTACTTAAAGAACGGTAACATTAAAAACAGCGTAAATTATCCTAACTGTGACATGGGTGTTTGCACACAGGCAGGCCGTGTAGCAATTTTCCACAAGAATATTGCCAATATGATTACCAAATTTACCGCCTGCTTTGGCGATGAAGGCATTAATATCACTGATATGGTTAATAAATCAAAGGGAGAGGTTGCTTACACTATGCTGGATATTGAAAAACCGGCAGATGCAGAGATTATTAGTAAGCTTCAATCCGTTGAAGGAGTATTCAGAGTTCGTGTGGTTAAATAGGAAAAAAAGGCTGCCCTGTGGCAGCCTTTTAAAATTCTGTAAAATCAACAAGGTTTTCGTCTAAATCTTCTTTTAACATGGCATCCTGTTTGGCGGAAACAATGCTTGCCAGATCCATATATTTTATAAATACATCCTCAAGAGCCATGTTCTTTTCATCTGCAATTTCCTGCATAATGGGCTTAAGCTGCTCAAGCTGAAAGGAGATACGGGTTTTTTGAGGATCGATGTCTCCAAGAACCTTTTCGGCATAAGCATTAATACGGGAAAGCATGTCCTTTTCTTCCTCACTTAATGAGGGAAAACCGTTAGAATTTTTTGTTGTCTGAAACATTTTTTCACATCCTTATTTATTTTTTAATCCCTCATGATTGTAACACTTGATGCTTGTGTTGTATAGATATCTTTGTTAAAATAAATGATAACTGATGAAGTAAAATGCAGATTATGCAGCTGCAAAATGAGATGGCATCATACAAATATCGCTGGCTGAAAGAAAGGAATGATTAATATGAACAGTAAATTATATAAGCTGATGAACTGGCCGAGAATTGAAGGTGTGATTTATTCTGAGGAGGATAATCCACATGATATTTTAGGCCCCCATGTAGTAGGAAAGAGTGTATTATTTCAAACATTTCAGCCCGGCGCTATGGCTGTAACCATTAAGACCCAGCCCGGAGATAAGCGCCATAAGATGGAAATGGTCGATGAGACAGGCTACTTTGCCTGTCTGATAAGCGGGAAAATTCCCGATGATTATGTATATGAAATAAAGAATAAAGACGGAAATTTGCAAACCATGCGGGATGCATATAAATATTCGGTTGGAATTGACGCAAAGGACATCGATAAATTTAATGCAGGCATTCATTATTCCATATACGAGAAGCTTGGAGCTCATCCCATGACCGTACAGGGAATTTCGGGAACTTTTTTTGCAGTGTGGGCGCCCAATGCTCAACGTGTCAGCGTAGTAGGGGATTTCAACGGATGGGACGGACGCATCCACCAGATGAAGCGAAATGCGGAGGGTGGTATTTTTGAGATATTTATTCCTGATGTTAAGCCGGGAGAATGCTATAAATACGAGATCAAGGCAAAGGGAGGTCTTACCTTCATGAAAGCCGATCCCTATGCGTTTGGCCAGCAGCTCAGACCTGAGACCGCTTCAATTGTACGGGATATTTCCGGTTATCAGTGGAAGGATCAGAAATGGATGGACAACCGGGCCGCTTTTCAAAGTGAAAACTCTCCGATCAGCGTTTATGAGTTGTATCTGGGTTCCTTTAAGAGAAATGCAGATACAGGAGAATATTTAAATTACAGAGAGCTGGCAGAGGAAATCATTAAATATGTAAAGGAGACAGGCTATACCCATGTTGAGCTTATGCCGGTTATGGAGCATCCCTTAGATGCTTCATGGGGATATCAGGTGATCGGCTATTATGCACCTACTGCAAGGTATGGAAGCCCGGAGGACTTTATGTACTTTGTGGATGCGCTGCATCAGGCCGGGATCGGCGTGATTCTTGACTGGGTACCGGCACATTTTCCCAGGGACACACATGGACTTTCCGGCTTTGACGGCACCTGTTTATACGAGCATATGGATCCCAGAAAGGGTGCACATCCTCATTGGGGAACCTTGATATACAATTATGGACGTCCTCAGGTGTCAAACTATTTGATTGCCAATGCTGTTTTCTGGGTGGAAAAATATCATGTAGATGGTATCAGGATGGACGCAGTTGCCTCTATGCTCTATCTCGATTACGGAAAACGGGATGGAGAATGGGTTGCCAATATTTACGGCGGAAACGAAAATCTGGAAGCGGTGGAGCTTTTAAAACACCTGAATTCCATTATGAAAAAGCGGAATCCTGATGTGCTTATGATAGCGGAGGAATCTACGGCATGGCCGAAGATCACCGGCAGATTGGATGATGGCGGACTTGGTTTTGACCTGAAATGGAACATGGGCTTTATGAACGATTATCTTTCCTATATAGGCAATGACCCTTATTTCAGGGCGCATCATCATAACGAGCTGACCTTTAGCATGATCTATGCATATAGTGAAAATTTCATGCTGGTATTTTCACATGATGAGGTGGTGCACGGAAAATCCACCATGATCGGTAAGATGCCCGGTATTTTAGAGGATAAATTTGCAAATCTGCGGCTTACATATGCCTATATGATGACACATCCGGGAAAGAAGCTTCTCTTTATGGGGCAGGATATAGCAGAATTTAAGGAGTTTGATGAAACAAGGCAGACAGAGTGGGCACTGCTTAACTATAATACACATGAGGGCATTCACAGACTGGTTAAAGATTTAAATAAGCTGTACAGGGAAAAGCCTGCATTATATGCTTTGGATACCAAGCCGGAGGGATTTGAATGGATCAATTGCATTTCGCCTGAGAAGTGTATGGTTTCCTTTATGCGAAAGACCGATAAGCCGGAAGAGGTATTGGTTGTCACCGTAAACTTTGCTAATGTGGAGCAGGAATTTGTAATCGGGGTACCCTATGAGGGCAAATATAAAGAAATCTTAAATACTGATGCCAAATGCTATGGCGGTCTCGGAAGAGTAAACGGCAGAGCCAAAAGTGTTTCCGAGCAGGAGGCTGACGGAAAGCCTTATTCCTTCAAGATGACAGCAGCCCCTTTATCGGCCAGTATTTTTGCGTTTGTTCCCTACACGGAAAAGGAAAAGCATCAGATTGAGAAAAAGAAGGCAGAGTTAGAGGCAGAAAGACGGGCACAGGCGGCAATGCAGGAGGCCGATGAGGCCAGGAGGCAGGCACTTGCAGCAAAGGAAGAAGCCTTAGCCGCCAAGAAGCAGGCACAGGAAGCAGAAAGAAAAGCTAAGGAAGCGCAGAAGAAAGCAGAACAGGAGCTTCTAAAGGCACAGGAAGCACAGGATCGTGCCCAGACATTAAAAAATACCCCTTAATCGGGAAAGGAATGGTTAAAAGGTATGTATGCACAGGAGTTTGAGAAGGATGCCGGTATCATAGAAAAATTTTTAGAAGAGCTGCCTGAAAAAGCATTTCACCTGGGGATAAGGGTGGTGCTTGCAGGTCTGGCTTTTCTGATTGGCGTTCAGTTGATCAGGCTTATACGCCATTTGCTGAAGAAGGCGCTGAACAAAAGCAGGGTAGAAAGCAGCGCAGTGCATTTCATTGATTCCTTTGTGAAATTTGGTTTGTATTTTATACTTATTTTAAGTATTGCAGCCAGCTTGGGTGTGGATGCAGCCAGTATTTTGGCAATTTTAGGTTCTGCCAGTGTGGCAATTGGTCTTGCGGTACAGGGAAGCCTGAGTAATCTTGCGGGAGGCGTTCTTCTTTTGGTTTTAAAGCCTTTTGGACCGGGGGATTACATAAAGGATGCAGAAGGTAATGAAGGCACGGTAGAAAATATTGATGTATTTTATACTTATCTGATTACGCCGGATCATAAGATCATTGTATTGCCCAACGGCACGCTTGCCAACGGTTCCATTACCAATTACACCATGTGCAAAAGCAGAAGAATTGATATTTTGGTGGGGATTTCTTACAAGGAGGATATCAAAACAGTTAAACAAATTCTTGAAAGGGTGTTGGATGCAGACCCGGGGGTTTTAAAGGATCAGGACAGGAGGATATTCGTTGAAACACTGGGGGACAGCAGCGTGGTGCTCAATGTAAGATGCTGGGCCGGGCAGGAAGAATACTGGGAAACGAAATGGCGGCTTACTGAAGCGGTAAAGTACGCACTGGATGATGCAGGGATCAGTATTCCTTATCCTCAGATGGATGTTCATTTAGATCATTTGGATTAAGACTAAATTTGTACTTGCAAATTACAGACACTGCATTTATAATATTTCTTGTTGCTGGTTTGTCTTGAAACCACATGGAATGCTACTGTGGCTCAGTTGGTAGAGCAGCTGATTCGTAATCAGCAGGTCAGGTGTTCGAGTCCCCTCAGTAGCTTAAAGGAGAGGCTGCGTTTTTGCAG
>JAUNGK010000201.1 GCA_030524555.1 Bacillota bacterium
TAACAGGGAACGTGCCGGAACAATGAATGTTCCGGCATATTTCATAGGATTCGGGCAATTTATGAATAGCGGAATGTCATAGGAAACTAAGAAAAAATTAATAATTCTTTAGCCGTAATTTAAAAGTTGCGGTGTATAGTAAGAAGAAAGGAAAGAAAATGGTTCATCACATTGTACTTTGGAATTTAAATGAAACATTAACAGAAACAGAGAAAAGAGAAGCAGCCTTTACGATTAAAGAAAAGCTGGAAGCGGTGGCTGAAACGGTAAGCGGAGTAATTTCCCTTAAGGTGGTTATTAACGAAATGGATTCCAGCAATAGGGATATTGCCCTGATTTCCAGCTTTGTTGATAAAGCGTCCCTGGAGGCATATCAGGTATCTCCTGCCCATGTTGAGGCCGGAAAATATGTCCGCAGTGTGACATGTAATAGAAGCTGCATCGATTATGAGGAAAGCTGAAAGCAGCGGAATGAGAGGAAAGTATGAAAAAGCTTTTTGATGAAGATGAAACTGAAATTCATAATTTGGATAAGGCCAAGATACTGGTCAGTGTAATACCGGTAGTTTTGATTGTTATTATTCTTGCAATTACCTTGCTTGTTAATGGCAGTAAAAAGGATGATTCAGGTGATGATGACTTGCAGCAGAGCATTATGGACTATGCGGATGATGCTATGCCGTCAAACAGTGCTTCTGTAAGCGACCTCCCCGGCAGTACCGAAAAGGAAACGGTTGACGAAGAAGAAAATAATTCCGAGGACACTACGCAGAAGGAAAACGATTCTTCTGAGGCACTTGCACCAAGTCCCACACCCTATCAGCAGATTATGAATACGGATAAGGTTGATTACAGCAAGGTTTCTTTTGACAAGGATGAACAGTTAAAGGAAATGATGACCTATTGGGCAGATAATAATCAAAAGGCTTTGGATGATCTTGCTAATCTTGACCGTTTTAAGGCAATGTCATGGAAGCTTAGAGACAGCAGCGATTTTTACTATTATGGTGATAAGAATGCTGCGGGCCTGCCGGACGGAAAGGGAATTGCGGTATATGCAGATAACCAATATTATTACGGAGAATGGAAGAATGGTTTAAGAAGCGGAAACGGAACCTGGATCCATTATCATGTTCACAACACTGCCAATAAGAGTGATCTATATTTGTATCATCAATATACCGGCTCATGGGCAAATGATCTGCCGGACGGAGAAGGCTCGGAGCATTATGATTATGATACCACGCTTTTTAAGGAAAATATGATTTATTGTACTAATTTGATTGGAAGCTATTCGGCTGGGCTTGTAGACGGTGAGTTTTATATAACCAGCACGGATTCCAATGAGAATTATAAGGAGTGGAATGCCTCTGCCGAAAATGGTTCATGGTCCTTCTTAAGTGATAAACGGGACAGTGTGGGAAGAGGGCCTGTATATGTAGCGGTTAAGGACAACAACAATTATTTTTGGATGCTGCCTAAGGAGAATAAAAATATCGGCGTACCGTGCCTGATCTCCAAACAAAATAAAAATTAGTGGAAACACATGCCAATCCGTAGTAAAATAGAACTTGGGGTATAAAGGAGGTATGGAGTATGGCATGGTGTCCTAAATGTAAGTGCGAGTATATAGCGGGAATAACCGTCTGCGCAGATTGCGGATGTGAGCTTGTGGACGAGCTTGTTGAGGAAACAAATGTGCAGGGGGGTATGGAGGCTTTTCTGACGGAAGATGTTTCAGAGGAAATGATTATGGCGGCGGCACAGGCCATGGTTGAAAACGGCGATATTCCCGAGGAACTTATGAATGCGGATGAGTTGGAAGGCTTTGCTTTTGACGAGGAGGAGTCGGCGCCATCTTATCAGGGCGTATATATGAACAATGAAGAAAGAGCGGAAGAAAACAGAACCTCGGCTTATACGCTTTTGGCTGTGGGAGGACTGGGACTTATCGTAATCATTCTGTTCTTTGTGGGAGTGATTGACATTAATATGTCCGTTACCAATAAGTATATTGTTACAGGAGTTATGGGCGTACTTTTTATCCTGTTTATCATTATGGGAATTGTTTCTCTCCGCAATTCTAAAATTTTAAAGAGAAAGGCATACAAGGAAAACAATCTGACAACAGAAATTAAAAAATGGTGTGTAGAAAATCTTCATGAGGAAAGCATTGATGCAGCATTAGAGCTTTCGGAAGAACCCTTGGAGCTTAAGTATTTTCAGCGTATTGATTACATGAAAAAAGCTATTAGCAAGCAGTTTATGAACCTTGACGAGGCATATCTGGACAGGCTGATAGAAGAGGTTTATCCCGAAATATTTGAGGACGGAGAAGAATAAATCGTGAAGATCACCCTTATCTGTGTTGGAAAAATAAAAGAGGATTTTTATAAAAGGGCAGTTTCCGAATTTGAGAAGCGGCTTTCCAGATATTGCAGACTTGAGATTATAGAGGTGCAGGATGAAAAGACTCCTGATCATGCAAGTCCGGCGGAGGAAGAGCAAATCAAAGAAAAGGAGGCTGCCAGAATTTTAAAGCATCTGAAAGAGGATGCTTATATTTTTACTCTGGAAATTGAAGGAAAGCAGCCGGATTCTGTCTCCTTTGCAAGAAAAATAAATGAGTTGGGGGTTCAGGGGAAAAGCCATATTCAATTTGTAATCGGCGGTTCATTGGGCCTGCATCAAAGTGTGTCAAAGGCCGCAGATGAGGCTGTCAGCTTTTCCAAGATGACATTTCCGCACCAGCTGATGCGCGTAATTCTTTTGGAGCAAATATACAGAGGGTATCGGATCAGTATGGGTGAGCCGTATCATAAGTAAGGGCGAAAGGTGAGGATTTCTTAGAAAGTGTCTTAAATAAAATATTTGATAGTAAGCAAAAAGTTTGCAAGGAGTATTTGTTATGGAGCGACTTCTGATTATTGACGGTAGCAATTTATTATTTCAGATGTTTTTTGGTATGCCTGCAAGAATTGTAAATAAGCAAGGCAGGGCTATTCAAGGAACACTTGGTTTTGTAGGTGCATTGTTGAAAATCATTCGCAAAGTTCAACCTTCACATGTGCTTGTGCTGTTTGATGGAGAACATGAAAATGAGCGCGCTGTTCTTGACTCAAATTATAAGGCGAACAGAGTTGATTATAGCGAAATACCGAAAGAAGAAAACCCGTTTTCACAGCTTAACGATGTGTATGCTGCCCTCGATTTTATTGGCATAAAGCATATAGAAACCACTACCTGTGAAACAGATGACCTTATTGCCGGTTATGCGTTATCCTTTGGGCAAGAAACAGAAATTGTAATTTCATCATTGGATAGTGATTTTTTTCAGCTTATAACCGATAAGGTATCTGTACTTCGTTATCGTGGAAAGAATACGGTTATCTGTACGCCTGAATATATAAAGGAAAAATTTGGTATTATACCAGAACAATATGCAGATTTTAAATCACTTACAGGCGATACATCGGATAATATTAAAGGGGCAGACAAAATCGGTCCGAAAACGGCAGCATTATTGCTTAATGAGTTTGGTAACCTTAAAAACATCCTTACTAATGCAGAAAATATAAATAAACAGTCTATAAAGGAATCAGTTATTAGAAATGCAGAGAAATTGAAAACGAATTATAAGATAATCAAGCTTGGAAATGTGGTGCCATTACCCTTTGATCTGCATGCACTTGCTTATAACTATAATGGAATTACCACAAATGAGGTTTTGCAAGGTGTAGGATTAAGATGATTTACAGTTATGCATTAAATCCTTTTATGGAGAACCATATCACAAATGAATGCGAAGCTTGTGATTGGTGCAGGAAGTGCATTATATCCGGTATGGAGACGACACAAGAAGCTTTAAAGAGGGAATTTGAGGAGGAGCTTTATGCTAAAATCGAAGTAGACCGTCTTATTGCAGTTGGAGAAATATTTTTGTATTTCCAATAAGTACGAATGCATGGCTGAGTCTGGGAAAATGAAGATGTAAAATCAGGATTTGAATTATTATATTGAAAGGATGTGCAGTACATGTCAGAGGATAAGAGATGGCAGTTTGAACTTGAGGAATATATACAACAGGGCGAACCGGAACAGAGTGAAAAAAGTAAAAGCTGGCAGACCGCTATCGGTTTACAAGCTGTAGACGGCTTGAAAACGTCTGCATATTTGCTGGATACAGCCAAGGAACACATTGAGGGGAAAATCAGTATTGATGAGGCCCAGGAAAGAATACAAAGTTATTATGAGGAACGCAGCGAACGTACAGAGGCAGAAGAGGGAACGAAGGAAGCCGATATTGTATCTGCAAGAATTGCCAAGCTTCTTGGGGAAAAGACATTTCAGTTTTCACCAGTGGAATGGTTGTCCATTCATCGCCGGTTGTTTGAAGGTGTATTTGATCATGCCGGACAGATTAG
>JAUNGK010000013.1 GCA_030524555.1 Bacillota bacterium
AAGAGGGAATACTACCAGACGGATGAGATAGGCTGGCTGACACAGAAAAAAGAGTGGAAGGGAATAAAAAGCCTGGGGATGGAAGAAAAAACGATCCGTGATGAAAAGGGAGAAAGGAAAGAATACCGGTACTATATCAGCAGCCTTGCGCCGGATATAGAGACATTCAAACGGGCTGTGAGGGGGCATTGGAGCGTGGAGAGCATGCACTGGCATCTGGATGTAACCTTCAGGGAAGATGCCAATACGACATTAGATAAGCAGGCGGCACAGAACCAGAATATAATGAGGAAATGGAGTCTGAGCATTTTGAAAATGATAGAAATAATGAAGCCGGGACTTTCCCTGAAAAAGAAGCGTTTTGCGATTAGCCTCCGACCAATACAGTATCTGGAAGAAGTATTATCTTTTTAAAAGATATGGACTGAATAATTGGGGGATAAGAGCATTCATGCGTTTGTCGTGCAACAGGTAACTTGTGATATTTCTTTATATGTGCTAAAATAATAAGCAGTGTTTTGGTATAAAATAGGAATAGTATGAGGTATCTGTGAGATGAAATTACTAAGTGCAGTAGTCCCCTGTTACAACGAAGAGGGAAATATTGCTGATTTTTATACGGAATTCATGAAAAATGAGCACTTTTTCGAAGAGAAGGATATAGAACTGGAGCTGTGGTATATTGATGACGGCTCTAAGGATCATACTGTGGAGGAAGTCAAAAAGCTGATTGAAAAGGATGGGCGTGTGCATCTTCTCTCCTTTTCAAGAAATTTTGGCAAGGAAGCGGCAATCTATGCTGGACTTGAGAAGGCAAAGGGCGATTATGTAGTGTTTTTGGATGCGGATCTGCAGGATCCGCCTGCGCTTCTTCCTGAAATGTATGCATGTATCGAGGAGGGCTATGATTCAGTTGCAACCCGTCGGGTTAACCGAAAAGGAGAGCCTGTGATACGCTCCTTTTTCGCAAGAATGTTTTATAAGATTATGAAGAAAATTTCCAAGACGGAGATTGTAGACGGAGCAAGGGATTACCGTCTGATGACCCGTCAGGTTGTGGATGCCATTCTTTCCCTGAAGGAATATAATCGTTTCACCAAGGGAATATTCGGCTGGGTAGGCTATAATACGAAATGGCTGGAATTTGATAATATTGAGCGGAAGAAGGGAGAAACCAAGTGGTCCTTCTGGAAGCTGTTTATTTATTCTCTGGAGGGAATTACCTCCTTTTCCACGGCGCCACTGGCATTTGCGGCGTTTATGGGCGTATTTTTCTGTATTGTGGCATTTGCGCTTATTATTTTCACCATTGTCAGAAAGGCATTGTTCGGTGACCCTACATCAGGCTGGCCTTCGCTGGTATGTATTATTTCGCTGATCAGCGGCGTACAGCTTTTTTGCCTTGGGATCGTGGGACAGTATCTGGCCAAGACGTATATGGAAGTGAAAAGCCGCCCAATCTATCTGGTGAAAGAGGAAATATAGATGGAGAAGACCAGCGAGCTTGTAAGCATTATTGTTCCGGTGTATAATGCCGGGGCCTACATTGAAGAGACCATCTCCATGGTGAAAAAGCAGACCTGTGAAAACTGGGAGCTTTTGCTTGTGGACGATTGTTCTTCTGATGACAGCAGACAGAAGATATGTGCCTGCATGGAGCATAAGGATGACAGAATACGTCTGATTGAAAAGGAGCGCAATGAAGGAGCAGCCCGGGCAAGAAATACAGGGATCGAGGCGGCAAAAGGCAGATACATTGCCTTTTTGGATGCGGATGATTTGTGGATGGAGGACAAGCTGGAAAAAGAGCTTGCTTTCATGAAGGAAAAGCAGGCGGCCTTTGTGTTTACCGCCTACGAATTTGGAGATGAGGAAGGCAAGCCCACGGGAAAGGTGGTTCATGTACCGCCTTCGCTTACTTATGATAAGGCTCTGTCCCGTACAGTTATTTTTACAACTACAGTGCTTTTGGATACGGAGAAAACAGGGCATGATTTGATTAAGATGCCGGAGGTTAAAAGCGAGGATACCGCTACGTGGTGGAAGATTTTGAAAAACGGTTATACCGCTTATGGATTAGACCAGGTGCTTGCAATCTACAGAAGACCGGCAAAATCATTGTCCTCCAACAAGCTGGAGGCTGTAAGAAGGATATGGAATCTGTACCGCAGACAGGAGCAGCTGCCTGTCCTGTACAGCATTTATAATCTTATTTTCTGGGCTCTTCGGGCTACGTTAAGAAGAATTTAAGAGGTGCATAGTGAAACGTTTTGAGAGCATAAAAAGAATTATAGTATTGTGGCTTGGTTTCATGGGGCTTATCATGCAGACCGCCGTATATGCATATATCTGGATGGAGTACTACTACCCCTTGGTCAATCATTTTAATTTGGGACTTCGTTTTCATCGGAACGGACATCTTTTAATGTTTGCCATTTATCTGGTACTTTTGTTCTTCTTTACCAATACCTACGGCGGATTAAAGATCGGTTATTTAAAGCCTATGGATGTATTTCTTTCCCAGCTTTTTTCCGTGCTTATTGTAAATGTAATTACATATTTCCAGATTTCTCTGATGAGAAACTGGCTGGTGCCGCCTGAGTACTTTGTGGCGGCTACAGGCATTCAGCTTATTATTTCCGCACTGTGGATCGGCTTTTGCAATCATGTTTATAGAAAGGTGTTCCCGCCCAGGGAAATGCTTCTTGTACATGGAGAGAGAGATATCGAGGACATTCTCAGAAAATTTGCTTCCCGCAAGGACAAGTACCGGATTGTGAAATGCATGGATATCAAGGAAGGGCTCTGGAAGCTTGAAGAGGAAATCGGGAAAAATTACGGTGCGGTGGTTTTGTGGGATATTCCCACAGAGGATCGAAACCGGCTGCTGAAATATTGCTACAGCCGTTCAGTGCGGGTGTACATGATGCCGAAGATACCGGACGTGCTTATCAAGGGCTCCGATCAGCTGCATTTGTTTGATACACCGATTTTACTGACCAGAGAGTATTCGCTTTCGGTGGAGCAGCGGATTGCCAAAAGACTGATTGATATTATCTGTTCGTTGCTTTTGCTGATTATAGCATCTCCTTTTATGCTGATTACGGCAATCTGCATTAAATGCTATGACGGGGGGCCGGTGCTTTACAAGCAGGTTCGCTGTACCAGGGATGCCAGGGAATTTATGATTATGAAATTCAGAAGCATGCGTGTAGATGCGGAAAAGGACGGCGTAGCAAGGCTGGCTTCCAAAAATGACGGAAGGATTACCCCGGTAGGGCGGGTGATCCGTGCAGTAAGAATCGATGAACTGCCACAGCTTTTTAATATTTTAAAGGGTGACATGTCCTTTATCGGTCCGAGACCGGAACGCCCGGAAATTATCAAGCAGTACATGGAGGAAATGCCGGAATTTGCTTTTCGTATGAAGGTGAAGGCGGGACTGGCAGGTTATGCACAGGTTTACGGCAAATATAACACAACGCCGTATGACAAATTGAAGCTGGATTTATCTTATATTGAGAACTATTCTGTATGGATGGATTTAAAACTGATGCTGCTTACACTAAAGATATTGATAAGGCCTGAGAGCACTGAGGGAGTTGATACTGCCCAGGTGACGGCTATGAAGAATGTTAGTGTAGAGGGAAAAAAGAATGATGAATGAGGAATATCTGAACAGAGGGATGGATTTAAAAAGGCTGATGCTTTATTTTCAGCGGAAAATTTGGATCATCATCATGCTGATCATCTTAGGAGCCACCTTTGGAGGTGTGGTCTATCAGATCATCAGGGGCATGAAAATGCCCGTTGAGTATGAGACGGTGTCTAAGCTGTATATCAGCTTTGGTGTGGACGAGAGCGGAGAGGTCTATCAGCATTATAACGGTTATACATGGAATGATCTTATGGATACGGATCCTATTTTGGATTTGATCATGGAGGAGCTTCCCGGCTACGAAAAGGAAGAGGTAAGGGAAGCAACTTCAGCGGAAATCCTGTCGGATATCAGGCTGCTTACCGTGACGGTTACAGGCGGCAGCGAGAAATTTGTCCGGGAGATTCGGGATGCGGCAGAGGCAGGGCTTATGAAGTTTGCGCAGGAAAGTGATGAAATCAGCCTGATTAAGGTGATACGTTCAGAAGCTCCCCAAAGGGTTTACTGGGATGACCGTACCTCGGCAGCATGTATTACGGGTGCTGTGATCGTGGGTGTGCTGGCATTTCTGGCCTTTGGCTTTGCCTATGCGTTTAATGAAAGTATTTTTGTACAGGGGGATGTGGAAAAGAAATATCCCTACAAGGCTTTGGGCATTCTTACCATGAACCAAAAGGGGCTGCAGCCCTATGCAGGCGAGCTTAAGGCTAATCTTCATTACGTTCTGGGAGCAAAAAAGACCTTTGCCATTCTGGATATGGCTAACCATGCCGATATGAGAAAGCTGGAGATTGAGGGTCTTTTAAACAGAGGCGAGATGGAGGTTCCTGTAGGAGCCGGTGAGGAAGACTTCGGATGGAATATTATGAACGAGGAGCCGCCCAGGGAAGCAGATGAGTGGGAGGTTGTTCCCTTCAATGAAAATGTATTATCGGAGGAAGAATGTATCAAAATCAGAGAGCTTGGAGGCGTGATAATTCTTCTTCCCTTCGGAAATGATGTGGGAAGGAAGACGGAAAGGATTTTAAGTCTTCTCCGCATCCAGGACTGTCAGGTGCTTGGCATGATTATTGCACAGGCGGACGAAGAATTTTTAAACAGATACTACTCGTAAAGGTACAGGTTTTATGAAATTACAGGTGCTGGTAGCAGCAGTTAATCAGGAAGTAAATAGTCTGGCAGGACAGATGAATTTGGAGAGCGATGCGATCATTGTTAACCAGTGTGATCATTTTGATTATTGTGAATATCTGCATAAAGACAGACTGGTCAAATGCTTTTCCATGCCGGAGAGGGGCGTAGGGCTTAGCAGGAATACGGCGCTTATGAGGGCGGATGGGGATATCTGTCTGTTTTCCGATGAGGATATTGTGTTTACCCCCGGGTATGAGAAGCTGGTATTGGACGCTTTTGAAGCCAATCCGGATGCAGATATTATTACTTTTAATTTTATAGTGGATCCCTCCCGCACCACCTATTGTAATAAGGCTCCTGGCAGGATACGCTGGTATAATTACGGGCGCTATCCTACTTATGCGGTGGCTGCCAAAACAGAATCGCTTCGCCGGGCGAATGTAAGCTTTTCCCTGCTCTTTGGCGGCGGTGCAAGATACAGTAACGGGGAGGACAGCTTATTTCTTCACGACTGTCTGAAAAAGGGACTTCACCTGTATGCGTCCTGTGAAAATCTGGGACAGGAGGTATACCGGGAATCTACATGGTTTAAGGGGTACAATGAGAAATTCTTTGTGGACAGAGGCGTGTTATATCATTATCTTTACGGCGTCTTGGCAAGGCTGTTTTCCCTGCGGTTTTTATATGTCCATAGAAAGGAAATGCTTGGGGAGCTTGGTTTTCGAGAGGCCTATCGGTTGATGAAGCAGGGGATTGGTCAAGGGAAGGATCGGATATGATTTTATATGTCATTGTGGCAGCGGTGACGGCTGGCCTGGGATTGCTGGTAAACAACCACTGCCTGAAACAAAATGGTATAGTGAGCAGACAGCAGATACTGAACGGACTTTCTCTGGTATCTGTTTTTCTGATTTTATTTGCCCTTTCGGCCTGCCGGCTGAATGTGGGGAACGATTATGCCAAATATGTGGAATTTATGCATCTGATCAACTGTGATGCTTTTGTTCCCACCGAGTTTGGCTTTAACTGGATCGTGAAGATTCTGTATGGGATCAGCGGATTTGAAAATTATCTGCTGGTATTTGCTTTTTTTGCATTCTTTACAGTGCTTATCTTTCTTGCTGCCATATACAGGCAGGCGGATTCCTTTGGGTTTTCTTTCTTTTTGTTTATGGCTTTTGGCTATTATTTTCAGTCCTTCAATACGGTGCGTTATTATCTGGCGCTTGCTATAGCCCTGTATGCCATTCCCTATGTGCTAAGGAAGCAGTGGGGGAGATTCATTATTTTGATTCTTTTGGGGGCAACACTGCATAAATCTCTTTTGGTGGTGATTCCCTTGTATATACTTGCGTCGATTTCATGGAAAAAATGGCAGCTTGCGCTTGCAGCGGTATTTTGTTCCACCTTCTTCTTTTTACAGGATTTTTATTTGAAGGTGGTGGTTTTCCTCTATCCGACTTATGAGGATACGGAGTATCTGCAGGGCGGCACAAGCTTTGTCAATATTGCCAGATGTCTGGCGGTGTTGATTTTGGCACTGCTTTGCTATAAGCAGACGGTGAAGGAATCAAGGAGAAACCTGTTTTACTTTTATTGTAATTTGGGAGCGCTTGTTATGTATGTGTGCTGCTCCTTCCTGCCTATTATATCCAGAATAGGTTATTATCTGACCATAACCCACATCTTCTTTCTGCCGGCGCTTATCTCCGGTATTGAGAACCGGAAGCTGAAAAGACTGGCAGCGATTGGAGTGGTGGGAGCCGCAATTTTATATTTTGCGGTGTTCATTCTGTTGAAAGCGGGAAATGACGGGCTTAGGATTTTGCCTTATGAAACCTTTATGTTTCATGACATGGTTCCCATCCTTTCAGATGTGAATTAATAAGTGGGACAATACCAAAGGAGGAGGAAAGATGCAGCCTTTTTTTTCCATTATTGTTGTCTGTTTAAATCCGGGAAAAAAGCTTTTGGAAACATTGGAAAGCATTAAGGAGCAAACCTTTTGCGATTACGAGGTGATCGTGAAGGATGGTCTTTCCATTGACGGTGTGGCGGAGCGTGTACCGGAAATGTTTCCGAAGGAGTCGTTTCGCCTGGTCATTCAAAAGGATCAGGGGATTTATGATGCTATGAACCAGGCAGCTGCACTGGCCAGGGGAAAATATGTATATTTTTTAAACTGCGGGGACCGGTTTTATTCGGAAATGGTTCTTTTACAGATGGCGGAGTTTATAAAAGCCTCTAAGCGTGAACAGCAGATGGAAAGCAAAGTGCAGGAGATACCGGGAATTTATTACGGGAATATTTTTGAACGTCTTACCGGTCAAAGGGTGGCCTCCAATCCTCATATGGATGCTTTTGGGTGCTATCGGAATGTGCCCTGTCATCAGGCCTGCTTTTACAGCAGGGAACTGCTGCTTTGGCATCCCTTTGACATAAGCTATAAGGTGAGAGCTGATTATGAGCAGTTTTTGTGGTGCTTTTTTGCGGCTGATGGAGCGGGCAGGGTTACCTTTGCCTATCAGGATATGATCATAGCAGATTATGAGGGCGGCGGCTTTTCCGAGACGAAGGAGAATAAAAGGTTATCAGCAAAGGAACACAGAGAAATTACCCAAAAATATATGACACCGGCACAACTTTTTAAATTCAGGGCAATTATGCTGCTTTCCTTAGCGCCGCTTCGTACATGGATTGCGGAAAATGAAAGGACAGCCGGGATATACAACCGCATGAAAGGGATTGTTTATAGCAGGAAGAAGTAAGGTAAGGATAAGATGAAAAAGGTTTTGTGGGTTTGCAATATTATGCTTCCGGCAATTGCACGGGATTTACATCTCCCATACAGTAACCGGGAAGGATGGCTTTCCGGTATTTTTGAAAGGGTCAGGGAAAAGGATGCGCCCTTTGAGTTAGGGGTATGCTTTCCGGTAGAGAGCTGGCCGGAGAATTTAACGCATAAGGAAGCTGATGCGTTTTTGGTTGATGAGGTGAAATGCTATGCCTTTTTGGAAAGGCTGGGAGAGCCGGAGAATTATGATCCTGCATTGGAGAGCCGGTTTGCAGATATTTTCCGGGATTTTAAGCCTGATATTTTACATATATTCGGCACCGAATTTCCTCATACTCTGGCGGCTGTGCGGGCCTTTGGAAATCCTGACAGGACGCTGATCGGGATACAGGGGCTTTGCGGGGAAATTGCCAAGGTGTATATGGCGGGGCTGCCGCAGGAAGTTCAAAGAAAGGTGACCTTCCGGGATTTGGTGCGACGGGATTCTCTTCGCCGTCAGCAGGAAAAGTTTGTGCTAAGAGGCCGGAATGAGGCGGAGGCCATTCGGGGATGTGGAAGCATAACAGGAAGAACCAGATTTGACAGGGAAGGAACAGCAGCCATTAACCAAAGAGCCAGGTATTACAAGATGAATGAAACCATGCGAAAGGAATTCTATACCGGGAGCTGGGATGAGGAGAAGTGTGAAAAGCACAGCATTTTCTTAGGGCAGGGGGATTACCCCTTAAAGGGAATGCATTTTGTGCTGGAGGCTATGGCGCTGCTTATGCCGGATTATCCGGATCTGCGGCTTTATGTGGCGGGAAACAGCGTGGTGGAGCATAAGACCTTAAAGCAAAGACTTAAGCTTTCCGCCTACGGAAAGTATCTGCTTAAGCTGATGCGGCGGTATGGGCTGGAGGATCGGGTTATTGCAACCGGAAAGCTGACAGCCCGGGAGATGAAGGAACGGTTTTTGTTAAGCAGTGTGTTTGTGTGCGCCTCGGTTTTGGAAAACTCCCCCAACACTGTAGGGGAGGCAATGCTTCTTGGGGTTCCGGTGGCAGCGTCAAGAGCCGGAGGAATCCCTGATATGATTACAGATGGAAAGGAAGGGCTGCTTTTTGATACGGGAGATGCCAAAGCCCTGGCGGAAGCCATAAGAAGGCTGTGGAGTGGTAAGAGGGATGAGAACGGACTTACCTTAGCCGGGAGAATATCCATCCAGGCTGCAAAGCGTGCTGCCATTGCTCACGACGGAGAATGTAATTATTTAAGACTTCTGGAAATTTATGGGGAAATAGGAGGGGATCAATGACGGTTACCTTTATATCCAACTACATTAATCACCATCAAATTCCCTTTTCGCAGGCCTGTTATAAGCTTTGGGGGCAGGATTTTCATTTTATCCAGACAGAGCCTATGGAAAAAGAGCGCCTTGCTATGGGCTGGAGTGCTGCAGGGGAAGAACTTCCCTTTGTAAGCTGCTTTTATGAGGATGAGGACCAGTGCAGGAAATTAATCCTGGAAAGTGATGTGCTGATCGCAGGTTGGAACCATAAGGAGGAGCTTGTGCAGCAGCGGCTTAACAGCGGGAAGCTTACCATACGGATCAGTGAACGGATTTATCGGGAGGGACAGTGGAAAATGATTTCCCCTAAGGGGCTGCTTCACAAGTACCGTGAGCATATCAGATACCGGAAGAGCCCTGCTTATCTGTTGTGTGCGGGAGCTTATGTGCCTTCCGACTTTCATTTGATACATGCCTATCCGGGAAAGATGTTCCGGTGGGGTTATTTTCCTGAAACCAGATATTATTCTAAGGGGCAGCTTGCAGAACTTAAGGAAAGGGACGGGCTTCACATTGTATGGGCGGCAAGGTTTATTCCCCTAAAGCATCCCGAATATATGATTCGTCTTGCTAAGGATTTGGGGGAGAAATATAACTGCCACATTCATATGGTGGGAAGCGGCCAGCTGGAAGAGGAAATCAAGGCGCTTGCAGGGCAGAGTGGTGTGGAGCAGCGGATTACCTTTTATGGCTTTCAGACACCGGAGAAGGTTCGTAAGATTATGGAAAGGTGCCATATTCATGTGTTTACCAGCAACCACTTAGAGGGCTGGGGCGCAGTGGTGAATGAGGCCATGAACAGTGGATGTGCCGTGGTGGCAAATGTGCAGGCCGGGGCGGTGCCCTACCTGATTAAGCAGGGAGTAAATGGATTGGCTTACCCCGCAGGCAGCTATGAAAAGATGCGGGAAGCAGTCAGTTATCTTGCGGAGCATCCGGTGGAGAGAATGGCCATGGGAATGGCCGCATATGAGACCATTACGACCCTGTGGAATGCGGAGCATGCCGCCGGGGCACTTCAAAGAATGATACAGGGAATTATGGCAGGAAATTATCAGCCGGAGGCAGAAGGACCTTTAAGCCCTGCACCGGTAGTATCGCCGGGCAAAATGTATGGCCGGATGAATAAGGAGGGAAGAAGTAATTGGAAGGAACGGGAAGACCTGCACTGATCAGTGTGATCGTGCCTGTTTACAATATTGTGGAGTATCTGCAAAGGTGTGTGGATTCCATCCGCAGGCAGACCTGGCGGAATTTGGAGATTATTCTGGTGGATGATGGTTCTACCGATAACAGCGGCGCCCTTGCAGAAAAGATGGCGTTGGAGGACAAGAGGATACGGGTGTTCCACAAGGAAAACGGGGGCTCCTCCTCTGCCAGAAATTTAGGGATTTCACATGCAAGAGGGGACTATATCGGCTTTGTGGACAGTGATGACTATATTGAGCCGCAGATGTATGAGAGACTTCTTTCGGTTGCTCTTTCGGAAAACCTTTTGATGGTACAGACCTCCCGGGATGAGATTGACGAGCAGGGAAATAAAATGCCCGACGTGTGCATACCGCCGGATGTGCCACAGCTATGGGAGTGTGAGCGCTTTATGAGAGAGCTTCTTCTTCACAGAGGAGACTGCTCCTTTTGCACGAAGCTGATTCATGCATCCCTTCTTAAGGAAGAGCGTTTTCCGGTAGGAGAGCTGAATGAGGATTTTAATTTATTGGTGAGACTGCTTCCCAGGGTGCCGGCAGTGGCAATTTTGCCGGAACAGGATTATCACGTGTTTTATCGTTACGGAAGCAATACACGGACCAGAGATGAGGAGGAGTTTCCTCAGGTGTTCACTGATATCGTAAGGAATGCGGACCGGGTTTATGAGATTGTTAAGAAGGAGTATCCCCAGCTGCTTCCTGAGGCTATGCGCTTCGGATTGTTTCAGCGGCTGGATTATATGCTTCACATTCCGGTTTCCCGCATGACGCGGGACAATGCTTTCTATATGGATGTAAAAGCCTATCTTGGAAAACACAGAAAAGATGTGATCGGGTCGGCATATCTTACCGGTAAAAATAAGGTGTATCTGCTGCTTCTTGGGACGGCGCCCCGTCTGGTGCGGAGGGTACACAGGATGCTGATGAGGACAAGGAAGAAAGAGTAGCATATTAGTAAGCAGTAAGGAAAATTCAATGAATATAACATCTAATCTGAAAAATAAACGTATATTTATTGCAGTTATGGCAGGGCTATTGCTTGTCCAGCTTGCGGTTCTTTTTTATTACGGAGGCAGGAAATCCGGCTTTCACGAGGATGAACTTTATACCTATTATTCCAGTAATAAGACGGCGGGACTGTTTGTGAATGACAGGCAGTGGATGGAACAGGATGATCTGCGGAATGATTTTGTAGTGCTGCCCGGAGAGGGCTTTCGCTATGATGTGGTGTGGCAGATGCAGTCATGGGATGTGCATCCGCCGCTATATTACTATTTGTTTCATACTGCCTGTTCCCTTGTGCCGGGGGTATTCAGCAAATGGTTTGGAATTGCGGTAAACCTGATTGCCTATGTGGGAAGTTATCTTTTGCTTGCGTATTGTGCCTATACGGCGGCGGATTGTAAGCAGAATCGTACAGAAGAGGATAAGAGGAAGGCACGGATACTGACCTTTCTGACCTGTTTCCTTTGGGGATTTTCTGCAGCGGTGATTTCCGGCGTAATGTTTGTCCGTATGTATCAGTGGCTTACTTTGTTTGTGCTTCTATGTCTGGCTTTTCACCTTCGGGCGGTTTCCAGGCAGGATTTCCGGGTAAGAACCTTTCTTTTGCCGGTTGCATGCACGGTTTTTCTGGGATTTCTGACTCAGTATTATTACATTATTTTTCATTTCTTTTTGGGGGCAGGCTTTTGCGTTTATCTGCTTTGGAAGAAATGGGTTAAGAGACTGTTTTCCTATGCGTTTAGCTGCGCACTGGGGTTAGGGGCAGCGCTGCTTTATTATCCTCCGGCACTGTCACATATTTTTAAGGGATACCGGGGAACAGAGGCGGTAAGCGAATTTGGAGATGCTTCTAACACGCTGGAGCGTCTGCGGTTTTTCTATGGATTGTTTGATGATTATGTGATGAGCGATACCTTAAGTCTATGGATACTGACAATAGCGCTGTTGGCCGTGACTGCCGGATATTTGAAAAAGCGCGGGAAGCAGACAGGCAAGCTCCTGACTCCTTCCGTTGTACTTATGATGTTTGCTGCTGCGGGATACTTTTTTACCGTGTCAAAAACTGCCCTGCTTTTGGGAGCCACTTCCAACAGATATCAGCTGCCGATTTATGGAATTGTGATTTTTCTGCTGGTTTATTTCCTGTGGAGCTATCTGGAGCGCTTCACATCCTTCCGACAGCTTCCTTTTGTTTTCCTGGTAGTGATTATTCTTATTGACGGAGCCGGACTTATCAGGAACCGGGTGATTTTTCTCTATGAGGAAGAAAGAGCCAATATGGCGTATGTCAAAGAGCATAAGGATGATACGGTGATTGTGTTTTACAATGAGGCGTCGGGAGATCATATCTGGTGGCTTTCTGATGAACTGATGGAATATGGAAGAGTCTATCTGGCAAGTCTGGGAAATCAGGAACCGATTAGTGATGGGATCATTACGCAAAGTGACAAAGTACTGGCCTATGTTGCGGATTATGAGGATCAGGAGGAGTGTGTAAGGAGACTGCTCGCAGAGAATGAGAATCTGAGTTCTTTTCAGGTGGTGACGGAGAAGTCGGAGGGAATGTGGACGCTTTATGAAATAGAGTGAAAATATGACAGGAGATTATTATGAGCAGGAAATTGCTGGGAATTGCAGGGGCATTGATGGGATTTGCCGTGGCAGCGGCTTTATTGCTGCAGCCCTTTGCAGTGAATGCTTCCGAGCCTTTAGAGGGCTTTGGAGACTATGTAGTTACAATATATAATGAACAAAACGGGCTTCCCACAGGGGAGGCTAACGTTGTTATTCAGACCTCTGACGGCTATATCTGGATCGGAAGCTATGGCGGTCTGATCCGGTATGACGGTACCCGGTTTAGAAATTTCAGTGAGGAAAAGGATGGTATTTCCTCATCATCTGTGCGTGCCCTTTTTGAGGACGGAGAGGGGCGTTTGTGGATCGGTACCAATGATGCCGGTGTTTTTGTGTATGAAAACGGCAGTTTTACGAAAATAGAAAATCCTGAGGATCATACCTTTTTGTGTATCCGGGATTTTGAGGAGGGCGCAGACGGAACGGTCTATGCAGCGTCAAGCTCAGGATTGGCTGTGATACGTGAAGGTATACTGACGCCTCTTAATGATGAAAAGTTAGCCGGCAATACTGTATACTCTCTTGGTGTGGACGGATACGGGAGAGTGTGGTGCTGCATGAATCAGGGCATTTGCCTGGCGGTGAGCGAGGATAAGGTAGTGGCGGAGCTGTCCTCTGAAGTTTTGTTTGAGAAAGCGGAGGCTTATTGTGTGGCATCAGGTGCGCAGGGAGAAATCTACATTGGCTCTTCTGGAAAAGAGTTGGCAAAGGTGGATTTTAAGGACGAAGGTTTATCAGAGGAGTCCTATGAAATTACGGTTTATGACACCGGAACGGTAAGTACCCATAATCAGATTTATGTCTGCAGGGATGGGAGTATATTGATTTCCGGTCTTCGTGGTTTTGGCCTTATGACAGGTGAGGGAGAACTTAAGGAGTTTGGAGAGAGTAAAAGGGCATCCTCTGTAAACAGTGCGGCACTTGATTACGAGGGAAATCTCTGGCTGGCATCCTCGGCCTATGGAATTGTAAAGTATTCCAAGGGGTGTTTTGTGACTCCTAATGAAAAGGCAGGGGAGCTTGTAGGAAAATCGATTAATACCATTGTAAAAGCCGGGAATTGGTTTTACGTGGGTACAGATGATGGACTTATGATATTTAGGGAGGACTGGTCATCCGTAAAAAATGAGTTGACAGAGCTTCTTTCAGGGAACAGAATTCGCCACATGCTGGTGGATGGCGACGGAGAACTGTGGATTGCAGCTTATTATGGAAGCGGTGTGGTGAATTATGATCCTGATTCGGAAGAAATTATTTGTTATGGCAGGCAGGAAGGCCTGGTAGATGAGGGCGTACGAGTACTGCTTCAGCTTTCCGACGGCTCTATAGCGGCAGGCACCCAGGGAGGCATCAGTATCATTAAGGATGACGGGATTGTGAAAAGCTACGGAAAGGAAGACGGTGAAGGATTTACCAATACCACCATTCTCTGCCTGGCGCAGGATGAGAATGGAACCCTTTATGCCGGAAGTGACGGCGGAGGTATTTACGCCATTTCGGGAGACGAAATCACATGCTACGGTTTTAATGAGGGCTTGCAGGAAGGTGTTGTGCTGCGAATGCTTCGGGATCAGGCAGGGGAAGGCTGGTTTGTCAGTGCGGGAAGCGGCCTTTACTATTTCGAGGACGGGGTTTTTCGAAAGCTTGAAAACTTTGAGAAAAGTGCCGGAAGTATTTTTGATCTCTATGAAAAAGACGGTGTACTTTACATGATGCAGAATAACGGCATTCTTTCAGTCCAAAGGAATGAGCTTTTGGGAGACAAAACAGCTCTGACGGTGCTGTATGGCTTTTCCTATGGACTTACCGGCTCTTTAAATGCTAACACATGGAATTATGTAGATGAGGATGGCATTTTGTATCTTTCCACAAGGAACGGTATCAGCTGCTTTGGTTTCTCTATGGTGCATAATCCTAAACCATGGGGGATTATCGGTGAAATACAAGTGGATGGACAAAAATATATTCAGCCTGCATCACTTGTGCTGGATAAGAATACAACCCGTGTTACCATTAATTTTTCCACACTTTCTTATACGGGAACAACTAAAAGCGTAATGGCATATCAGCTGGAGGGCTTTGACAAGCAGGAAACTGTAATCCGGGATGAGAAAAGCAGCAGTATCAGCTATACCAATCTGCCCGGCGGAGACTATACTTTCCGTCTGCGGGTGTATGAGATATCTGACCCGGAGGCGGGTTACGAATACTATGTGGATTTCCATAAGGAAAGAAAAATAACGGAATATCCGGTCTTTTGGGTGTTATGTATGGCAGCGGTTGTGATTATACTGATAGGAGGCAGCTATCTGATTGCCCGGACCAAGATAAGCAGGATCAGGGAGAGGCAGAAGGAGTACCAGACCATTGTAGATCAGTTCCTTCGTGCCTTTGCAAAGACCATTGATGCAAAGGATAACTATACCAACGGTCATTCCATAAGGGTTGCCTACTATTCAAAGGAACTGGCCAGAAGAATGAATATGACCCAGGAGGAGCAGGAGCGGGTTTACTATATTGCGCTTATGCATGATATTGGAAAAATCGGCATTCCCGATAGCATTCTCAAGAAGGCGGGGAGGCTTACGGATGAGGAGATGGATGTAATCAAAACACATCCGGCAATAGGTGGGGAAATATTGAAAGATTGTACGGCGCTTGAAGGAATTTCCGAGGGCGCAAGGTATCATCATGAGCGATATGACGGTACCGGCTATTGCCAGGGGCTGAAGGGGGAGGAAATTCCTTTGATCGCCCGGATCATCGGTGTGGCAGATGCATATGACGCTATGTCCAATGCAAGATGCTATCGAAAGGCCCTGGAAAAGGAAGTTATTATTGATGAGCTTACAAAGGGATCAGGATCTCAATTTGATCCGCACATTGTTCCGATTATGCTGCAGATGATAGAGGAGGGAAGCGTTCCTGTGGATTTGGACGGAAACAGTGTTGGTATAACGGTTGAGCTTGAATGACACCATGTATGAATAAAATTTGCCGTTACGGGCAAGTTATGCTATAATGTACCCGGACTACAATAAATTGGAGGCATTTTATGTTATTAGACAATAAGACGATTCTCATTACCGGCGGAACCGGTTCCTTCGGTAAGTGTTTTACCAAATATGTTCTCACGCATTACAATCCAAAGAAAATTATCATTTATTCCAGAGATGAATTCAAGCAGTTCATCATGGAAAAGGAGTTTGCACAGTATGCGGACAAGCTGAGGTTTTTCATTGGTGATGTGCGGGATAAGGAAAGGCTTCAAAGAGCCTTTGAGGGTGTTGATTATGTGATCCATGCGGCAGCCTTAAAGCAGGTACCGGCCTGTGAGTATAATCCCAATGAGGCGATTAAGACCAATATTCACGGTGCCCAGAACGTCATTGATGCCGCACTGAATACGAATGTGAAAAAGGTAGTTGCGCTTTCTACGGACAAGGCGGTAAATCCCGTTAATCTTTACGGCGGTACCAAGCTGGTATCCGATAAGCTGTTTATTGCAGCCAATGCCTATGCTGGAAATAAGGATATTAATTTTTCCATTGTACGTTACGGCAATGTGGCGGGAAGCCGCGGTTCCATTATTCCGTTCTTCCACAATATTATTAAGAACGGCGGCAATGAGCTTCCTATTACGGACTATCGCATGACTCGTTTCTGGATCAGCCTTACGGAGGGCGTAGAGCTGGTAATTAAGGCTTTAGAGGAGGCAACCGGAGGAGAGACCTTTATCAGTAAGATCCCTTCCTTTAAGGTAACTGATCTTGCCAAGGCGATGCTGCCCGACTGCAAGATGCCGGAGATCGGCATTCGTCCCGGTGAGAAGCTGCATGAGATTATGGTGACCGTGGAGGACTCCGCAACCACCTATGAATATGACAAGCATTTTATCGTATATCCTCAGGTAGTCTGGAACGACAAGCAGAAGATCAACACCAGCGGCAAGAAGGTAGAGGAAGGCTTTTCCTACAGTTCGGGAAACAATACAGAATGGCTTTCCGTGGAGGATATCAGAGAGCTTTTAAAGTCGGTTGAGTTTGAAAAATAAAGGGAAAGAATTTGGCTTTTTGGCATATAAATAGTATAAGAAAGAAGGATAGGTGCATTGGAGATTTCCGGTGCACCTTTTTATTGAACATGGATATTAAGATCAGGCAAGAGTATTTAGACAGAGCTATGGAGCTTCACCGGCAATATCCGGTGGTGGATGCCCATCTGGACCTTGCAGGAGAAATCCTGCTGCGAAAGAAAAATGGGGAAAAGAACATTATTAAAAATTATTATCTTAATAATTTTAAGACAGCAAATGTGAAGCTGGTTTTTTCTTCCATTTACGTGGAAAACAGTGTGCTGGATCAAAGCAAAGCGCCTGAGCCGGCAGCCGGGTGGAAAAATGCCCTGGAACAGATCGATGTCCTGAAACAGGACATAGAAGAGCTTGAAAATGTAATGCCCGTTTATGACCGGGAAGACCTTGAAAGAGTACTTTCGGAGGATAAGATCGGCATTTTAATTTACATGGAGGGTCTGGATTGTATCGGGGAAGATATTTCCCGATTGGATCAGCTATATGACATGGGGGTACGGGGCTGCGCTCTTAGCTGGAGCAGACCCAATGCGCTGGCCACAGGCTGCTGTAAGGCTACGGAAAGAAGACAGATAAAGGGAGGACTTACGGAAGCAGGAGTGGCGGCGGTAAGGCGCATGGAGGAGCTCTCCATGTTTTTAGATGTCAGTCATTTAAATGACGACGGCTTTGCACACGTCTGCCGGATTACGGAGCGGGCGTTTCTGGCCACCCATTCGGGAAGCAGGACGGTCTATGAAAGCTACCGCAATCTGACTGATGAGCAGCTTCGGGCTTTGGCAGACAGGGGAGGAGTTATAGGTGTAAACGGCTGTAAATATATTGCAGGCTCCCTGTCTGGCAATCATCTGGAGATGCTCTGCCGTCATGTGGAATACCAGACAGGGAAGATCGGCGCCGGATGTGTGGGCTACGGCTTTGATCTGTGTGATTCCTATGACAGAGCAAGGGCAGCACTTCAGGGAAGGACATTAAACGAGAGGGATGACTGTCTTATAAATCACAGTCAGGTGCCTCTCCTGACAGCGGCTCTTCTGCAGCGGGGAATGGAGGAAGAGGATGTGCAAAAAATTATGGGTGGAAATTTTGTTGCGTATTTAAGGAAAGCAGTGTTTCCTGAAATAAAATAGCTTTTAAATGCCGCCCGGATTGAAAAATGCCATTATCTGATCAAAAAGGTGTCCGCAAGAAGCAGCCAGTTAGCCCTGAAAAATCGCATGATCTGCCAGTAACCGATTCCACGCAGGCCGTAGGTGGGAAGCAGGGAGAACTTTTCCCTAAGGCTTCTTACGTCTTCAAACCAGACCTCATGCTGCACGCCGTTTTCTTCATAACGGAAAAAGGGCGACATGGCTGTTTCGTCAAATTGAATGACGGCTCCGACAGAGACAGCGATTTGAACAGCCTCTACGTTTCCGATTGGTCTTGCGGCAGAGGTTCCCCGTATATAGGGAAGAGTCCAGTCATAGCCATAGTTGGGAATGCCGAGGTCGATCTTAGCAGGATCGATTCTGGTTACGGCGTATTCCACTACTTCACGAACCTTGTTGATGGGAGCCACGGCCATGGGCGGACCGTAGGTATAACCCCACTCGTATGTCATCAAAAGCACGCTGTCCGCAGCGGCGCCTAACAGTCCGTAATCCTTTCCCTGGTAGAGAAGGCCGGGCTGATCATCCGCAATTTTGGGTGCTAATGCCACAGACACATGATACCCGTAGGGAGATAGATAATTTCTGGTGTCCGACACGAAGTCTGCAAAGGGAATGCGGTCTGCAGGAAGAATATATTCGAAATCAATATCCACGCCGCGAAATCCCTTTTCCTGAATTGCTGCAAGCAGATTGGCAAGGAGGTTTTGTTTGACAGCTTCATTATTGACCAGGGTGGTAATCAGAAAATTGTTGAACTGGCCGTCAGGGCCAAAGGGAGTGAGGGTCAGTATGGGGGCAACTCCTGCATTTTGGGCGGCCAGGATCATGAAGCTGTCGTCAAGGGCGGGGGAAATCAAATCCCCTTCTGTGGTAAATCCATAGGAAAAAACAGATAAGGTGGTAAGGTAGGGAAGGGTTTCATTCAGCACGGTATCTTCAATGAAAGGATAGGCATATCCGTTGATGCTGGCAGGGTAGGAAGGGGAGGAGGGAATGTCTGTATTGATCAGGAGTGCCTGACCGATGGCCAGAGCATAGGGATAGGTAAGCTGATTGGTGTAGACGATAGCTGATACCGGAATGCCGTAATAGGATGCAATCAGATCCACCGTATCGCCGGGCTCTACAACATAAATTTCCATAAAGTCTCCTTTGGCCGGAATAACCGTTTGGATAGGTTTTTATCTATTATATGCATAAGGCACTTCGAAGGGTAACCGGAAAATGAAAGCAAAGAGCTCCCCGAAGGGAGCCCTTTTTAGAAAGAAAGGTAGAGTGTTACTATAAACCGAGATAAGCTTTTTTAACTTTTTCATCACTTAGAAGCTCCTTGGCAGGGCCGCTCATGGATATATGGCCGGTTTCCAGCACGTATGCTCTGTCGGAAATGGACAGTGCCATTTTAGCATTCTGTTCTACCAGCAAAACGGTGATGCCCTGTTTGTGAACCTCCTTGATAATACTGAAGATTTCCTTTACCAAAAGAGGAGAAAGTCCCATAGAGGGTTCATCCATCAGAAGGATAGAGGGCTTGCTCATTAAGGCTCTGCCCACAGCAAGCATCTGCTGCTCGCCGCCGCTTAAGGTGCCTGCAAGCTGTCTGCGCCGCTCCTTCAGACGGGGGAAACGCTCAAATACTTCCTTCATGGTGGAGGAGAAGTCATCCTTTCGAATGTAAGCTCCCATCTCCAGATTTTCTTCCACTGTCATGCTGGGGAAGATGTGTCTGCCCTCGGGCACATGCGCCATACCCAGCGTTATGATTTTGCTGGGATCAGTTTTCATAAGGTCATGCTCATTGTAGGTGACGCTGCCGGACTGAGCCTTCTTCAGGCCGGTGATCGTGTGAAGAATGGTGGTTTTGCCGGCACCGTTAGCACCGATCAGGGAGACGATCTCCCCGTCATTGACCTCCAGACTGACATCATGGATGGCATGGATGGCACCGTAGGATACATTCAGATCTTTTACACTTAACATGGCAATGCCACCTCCTCATCATCTTTACCTAAGTAAGCCTCAATTACCTTAGGGTTGTTGGCAATTTCCTCCGGTTTGCCGCTGGCAATGGTAACGCCGTAGTCTATCACCTGTATTCTTTCGCAGATTTTCATAACGAGGCTCATATCATGTTCGATTAAGAGCACGGAGATATGAAATTTATCACGGATTACGTTGATGATATCCAAAAGCTCTGCGGTTTCCGTAGGGTTCATGCCGGCAGCAGGCTCATCCAGTAAAAGGAGCTTCATGCCGGTTGCAAGAGCACGGGCAATCTCCAGTCTTCGCTGCTGTCCATAGGGAAGGTTTTCCGCAATGAAATCAGCCTTATCCCGCAGATGAACGATATCCAAAAGCTCATATGCCTTTTCCTCAATCTCAATTTCTTCCTTCCAGTACCTGGGAAGACGCAGGATAGAAGAGGCCAGAGAGTAGTGCATATACATATTCATGGCAACCTTAACATTTTCAAGAACCGTCAGCTTTTTGAAAAGCCGGATGTTCTGAAAGGTTCTGGCGATGCCGGCTGCTACGACCTGATGGGTCTTTTTCCCGTTCATCTTTTCCCCACACAGGTAAAAGGAGCCTTCCGTGGGCTGATAAACGCCGGTGAGCATGTTAAAGACAGTGGTTTTACCGGCACCGTTGGGGCCGATCAGTCCTACCAGTTCGCTTTCGCCAATTTCCAGACAGAAGTCGTCTACGGCCTTAAGACCGCCAAATATGATTCCAAGATGCTGAGCCTTTAGAACAGGCTCTTTTGTGCCGGTTATATTATTGCTTTGTTCATTCATGAATATCACCTCCTGCTTGGGCTGCTAAAGCTTTCTTTTTGCCGGGTTTAAAAAGGTCGCCGGACACAAGACGCTTTAATACTCTGGTCAGAGAGAATTCATAGGTGCCGAAAATGCCGCCGGGTCTGAAGATCATAACCAGTACCAGTACAATGGAGTATGCCAGCATACGGTAGATGGAGAACTGCCTCATGGCCTCCGGCAGAGCGGAGAGGAATGCGGCGCCGATGATAGAACCGGTAAAGGAGCCGGTACCGCCGATAATTACCTCTGTCAAAAATTCTGCAGAGTAGTTGAAGTTAAAGTTGGTAGGGATCATGGCGGTCATATAATGAGCGTACATCGCCCCTGCAACGCCTGCAAAAAAGGCGGAAAAGGTAAAGGTCATGACCTTATAAAAGGTTACGTTTACACCGCTGGCGGAGGCTGCAATATAGTCCTCACGAATGGCCTTTACGGTACGGCCGAAACGGGAACGGACAAACATATACATGACGGTGATGCAGACTACGGTAACCCAGAAGCACCAATAAAAGTTGGACAGCTTGGTGATACCGCTCATGGTACGTCCACCGCCGGTAATTTCAAAGTTACAGAATGCCACGCGGATAATTTCCGCAAAGGCGACGGTGACGATTGCCAGATAGTCACCGCGAAGGCGGAGGGCCGGAATACCAACTAATATTCCCGTGATGCCGGAAGCAATACCGCCGGTAATAAGGGCAATAATAAACAGCAAAATAGCAGGAATGCCTGATCCCGCAAGGGCGTTGGTAACAATGGCGGAGGCATAAGCGCCCACCGACATAAAGCCTGCATGGCCTAAGGAAAATTCACCCATTACACCAACAAGAACATTTAAGGATGCTACCATAATGATGGTGTAGCAGGCGGTGGTGCAGATACCCATGATGTAGGAGGTTCTTGCACCAAGCAAATTGGATTTAAACAGTCCGGTAAAGGCCAAAAACAGTAACAGAATACCGATAAAGTTTATGAGGTAAGCAATCAGGTTGCTCTTTTTGGTATTTGCATTCATAATCGTACCTCCTTAGACTTTTTCGCCGATGTTCTTGCCAAGAATACCGGAGGGCTTAACCAGGAGAACAACGATTAATAGTCCGTATGTAATTGCTTCGTACCAGCCGGGAGCAATATAAACCTTGACAAAAATCTCAACCAGACCAACAACAAGACCGCCTACCATAGCGCCGGGAATAGAGCCGATGCCGCCTAAAACCGCAGCAATAAATGCTTTAAGTCCCATCATGGAGCCCATATCAGTGGTACATCTGGGATAGGTGGAGCAGTACATCAGTGCCGCAACAGCAGCAAGACCGGAGCCAATGGCAAAGGTGGTGGTAATAATTTTATTAACATGAATACCCATCAGGGTAGAAGCTTCTTTATCCTGGGGAACAGCACGCATAGCCTTGCCCATCCTGGTTTTTTTGACAAAAAGCTGGAGAGCAATCATCATGCAGGCACCAATTCCGAAAGTGAGCAGGTATTTGGTCTGCAGCGTAGCGCCCAAAAAGCTAACCGTGGGAAGGGTGAAAATAGCCGGAACGGATTTGGGATTAGCCCCGAACAGCACCATGGCAAGATTTTCAAGGAAAAGGCTCATGGCAAGTGCGGTGATCAGAGCTGTCATAGAGCCCTGAGAACGAACCGGTCTGTATGCAACTACTTCTACGGTAATACCTACAGCCACACATACGAGAATAGCTACCAGAACAGACAGCCATGCCGGCATACCTGCACTGGTCATAAGCGGGATAGTATAAAATAATGTATATGCGCCCACCATGATAAAATCACCATGGGCAAAGTTGATCATACGGATAATTCCGTAAACCATTGTGTAACCAAGTGCAATTAAAGCGTAAATGGCGCCCTGATTGAGTCCGTTGATTACACTTTGAATAAACAGGGCTAGCTGCATAAGGAACACCTTCCTTTCTTTCTCTCTCTTTCTTTCACACTCTTTTTCATATAGCGGCACAGGAGATGGGCTCCTGTGCCGCAAAATCATATAATTATGCGTCGGGTGATAAGGTCTTAAACCACTTAACTGCACCGTTTTCGAAGGTATTGATAACAACACTCTTTTCAGGGTCACCGTTTTCATCCAGTGTAAAGGTACCGCCTACTCCTGAGAAGGTCATTCCTGTCATACCTTTTACCAGGGAAGCGGAATCGCTGCCGCCGCCGTTTTTAGCAGCCTCTACAAGCATGTAGATTGCATCATAGTAAAGGGGTGCACTGGCAATCAGGCTTTCAGCACCGTAGGTATCCGTATACTTCTGAACAAAGGTCTGAACGGCTTCGGAGGTATCCTCGGAAGAATAATGGTTGGTGAAGTAGCAGTTATCAAAATAGGTTTCAAGTCCTGTAGTGTCAGCACCGTCCCAGCCATCACCGCCTGCAATAACTCCTGTGTAGCCGGCATCTCTGATCTGCTGTACGAAAAGAGGTACGGTATCAAAGAATGCAGGGTAGAAGACAAAGTCAGCACCGGAAGCAACAGCCTGTGATGCCTGAGCGGTGAAGTCTGTATCGGTGGTGGTACACTCACCGGTGTAAACAACCTCGATGCCTGCGTCGCCTGCATTTTCAATAAAGGCATCCTTCAAACCATTGGAATAATCATCATCCTTTGCATAAATGATTGCGGCCTTAGATGCGCCAAGCTCTTTTGCAAATAAAGCTGCCATCTTGCCCTGATAAGGATCGATAAAGCAGTCACGGAATACGGTAGGCTTATCAAGAGTTACTGTATAGTTGGTAGCGCCGGTTGCTAAAAGAAGCATTCCCGATTCATTTGCAAGCTCTGCCATTGGAAGAGTTACGGATGAGTAGAAGCATCCCACAACAGCTTCAGGTTCTTTGGGAAGCAGACTGTTATATGCGTTGACTGCCTGCTTGGAGTCGCTGGCATCATCTACGATATCTACGATTTCAACGGTGTACTCACCACCTGCTGCGTTAATTTCCTCGGCAGCCATAGTTACCGCATTTTTAGCAGCCTCTCCGTTTAATGCCTTGCCGCCTGTTAGGGTGCAGACAACTCCGATTTTAATAACATTGTCTTCCTCACCGGCAGAAGAAGCAGTTTCTGCCTGGGCAGTATCTGCTTCGGCAGCATCTGCCCCGGTGTCTGCGGGCGCTTCGGCAGAAGCGTCAGCGGGAGTGGTTTCGCTGGAACCGCATCCTGATAACAGAGCAGCGGTCATTGCTGTGCAGAGAACCAGACTTAATAATTTCTTTTTCATAATTTTTCCTCCTCTTTCATTATGACTTCTATGTAAATCGCAATTTGCGTATTTACCTTTTGGAAAACGTTATTCTATACCAAAACGGGATTTCATATAGCCCTTGATGATATCTACGCTCTGCTGATGTGTTAAATTCCCGGTATTTAAGCATAAATCATAGTTGTATGGATCTTCCCATACCCTGCCGGTGTGATATTTATAATATTCACGCCGGAACTTGTTGTTGGAGTTTACATATTTTTCTGCGGCCTTCCGCTCAATGCCCTGCCGGTTCATTTCATTTTCAATGCAGATATCTATAGGAGCATAGACAAAAACCTTAAGCACATTAGGAAAATCCTTTAGTATGTAATCACAGGCACGCCCTACGCAGATATAGGATTCCCGGTCCGCAAGCTCCTTTAAAACCTTTGCCTGGTAATTAAACAGGTTCTGGTCGGAGGTGAAGTTGTTGCTTTCAGGCGGAATCAATTCTCCCTGATACAGCTTTTTGGATACCCGGTACAGAAGGCTGTTTCGGGTAAGCTCGTCGGCGTTTGCAAAAAGCGCTTCGTTGATGCCGCTGTCCTCCGAGGCAAGCCGAAGAAGCTTTCGGTCATACATATCAATTCCGTAGTCATCGGCAAGCATTTTGCTGATGGTGGTGCCGCCGCTGCCGCAGGTCCTTGTCAGTGCAATTACAAATCGTTCCATATCCATACCTCCTGAAACAAAAATAAGACGCCTCTTGTATACGGGTATACAAAAAACGTCTTTGTTATGACAGTGATTATAGGCGAGTGATTTTGAAAATGCAAGTAATATTTAAAAAAAATTTTTTTTTCTTTATTTCAGCATGAAAATTGTGGGAAATAGTTGAATAAAGCGATCAAATTGACATACCATAACGCATGATAGGCGAAGGGGAAGCATTCCCGGAAGGAGAAGATGCAGTTGCATAAAAGGCTAAAAAACTCTATAATAAAGTTAACAATAAATTACTGTGTTTTTGGGGGAAAGGGGCAGTAAATATAATAAAATTGTGATATTAGAGGAAATGCTTATGGATAAGGTTGAATATGAGAAACGCATTAAGGAACTGGAAGACCAAATGAAGGTTATACGGGAACGTTATCAGATCCTGGTGGAAACCACAGCGGCCTTGCTTTTTGAGTACAGGCCGGATGAGGATATGATGATCTTTAATTACAATTTTCCGGATAACAGAAGCCGGAAGGTAATTGAGAGCTATCATGAATATATTAAGGTTTCGCCGCTGGTACATCCTGATCATATGCAATATTTTATGGATACTCTTGATAAGGCGTCAACAGTGCCTATGCGTGGTGAACTGGAGTACCTAAGTAAAGTATCCAATGGAGAATTTCAATGGCACAAAACCTTTTATTCCAGCATAGCGGATAAGAGCGGAAGGGTTATCAGTGTGCTCGGAAGAATTCAGAACGTGCATGAGTCCGCTACCAGGCAGCGGGAGATGATCCATAAGGTAGAAACAGATTTCCTGACAGGACTTTATAATAAGGGAGCAGCTACTGACAAAATTACCAGATGGATGAAGGAGAATCCTACCAGAGAAGCTCACCTTATCATGCTTGATCTGGATGATTTCAAGAATATTAATGATATATATGGACATTCCTTCGGGGATGAAATATTAAAAGAGGTTGCCAGGGCTATTGAATGCAGTTTTGCGGAAAATTGTCTTTGTTCAAGGTTTGGCGGGGATGAATTTATTATTTTCGTAATGGATGAGCCTGTCAGGAATGCCGAATGCCGGATAGATGATCTGATGCATAGGCTTTTGATGGATGTGACAAGCATGGAGCAGCCGCTGATGTGCAGTGCGGGGATTGCTTCAAGGGTATCCAAATATGATGATTTTGAGGATTTATTTAACAGAGCCGATAATGCCATGTATGTGGCTAAAAAATCAGGAAAGAATCGTTACTTTGTAGACAGACGCAGATAATTAAGAAAGGTATGGGGCTAAAATGACGATAGAGCAGGCTGAGAAAAAGCTGTCAGCAGCGGGACAGGAGCATGTGCTTCGGTATTATGGGGAACTGGATGATGAGCACAGGAGAGAATTACTTGAGCAGATTGAAAATACGGATTTTTCCGTACTCTCTTCCTTAGAGGACGGAAAGAGTGGAAACGAAAGGGGAAAGATCACGCCTCTTGCGGCTATGCAGCTTGGGGAAATACGATCCAGGGAGCAGGAATTTTATAAGCTGGGACTAGAGGCTGTTCGTGCCGGAAAGGTGGGGGCGGTGCTTCTTGCCGGCGGTATGGGAACCAGACTGGGTTCGGATGATCCCAAGGGTATGTATAATATCGGAATTACCAGGGATGTGTACATTTTTCAGCGCCTTATAGAAAATCTTATGGATGTGGTCAGGGAAGCGGGCGCATGGGTGCCGCTATATGTGATGACCAGTGACAAGAACCATGAGGCTACCACAAGTTTTTTAAAGAAGCATGGTTATTTTGGGTATAACAGTGAATATATCACTTTTTTTATGCAGGAGATGGCACCGGCATGTGATCGTGAAGGTAAGGTCTATATGGAAGAAAAGTGGAAGATATCAACGTCTCCAAACGGAAACGGCGGCTGGTATTCCTCCATGCATAAGTGGGGAATTGCGGATAAGGCAATTAGCGACGGAGTAGAGTGGCTGAATGTTTTTGCCGTGGATAACGTGCTGCAGAGGATTGCAGACCCCTGCTTTGTGGGAGCAGTCATAGCAAATAACTGTGCTGCCGGAGCAAAGGTGGTACGCAAATGTGCACCGGATGAAAAGGTCGGCGTTATGTGCCTTGAGGACGGCAGACCTTCTATTGTTGAGTATTATGAAATGACGGAGGAGCTGATGAATGCGAAGGATGAGAACGGGGATCCTGCATATTATTTCGGGGTCATTCTAAATTATCTGTTTCGGATATCCGACCTTGAAAAGATCAGGGAAAAGAAGCTTCCTCTCCATGTGGTGGAAAAGAAGATACCTTTTATAGATGATGAGGGAGTGCTTCATAAGCCGGAGGCGCCTAATGGATACAAATTCGAACAGCTGGTGCTTGATATGATACATGAGCTTGACGGCTGTCTGCCCTTTGAGGTGGAACGAAATAAGGAATTTGCACCCATCAAAAATGCAGTGGGGGTAGATTCTGTGGAAAGCGCAAGAGCACTCTGCAAGGAAAATGGAATTGAGCTATAGCTTTTAAAAAACATTTTGACAGGTATGAGTAACATTCTTACCTTGCGAAATGTTTTTTTCTATGATACAAATGGTGTGAAGCATGAGGGAAAATCAGACAGCTATAGGATAATAAGGAGGTAACAAAATGACAATATTGGTAACGGGCGGCGCCGGTTATATCGGCAGCCATACAGTGGTGGAATTACAGAATGCAGGATATGATGTGGTTGTTGTGGATAATCTGAGCAACGCCAGTGAAAAGAGCCTTAAGAGAGTAGAAGCGATTACCGGCAAGCCGGTTACCTTTTATAAGGCGGATATCCTTGACAGGGAAGCTATGAATGAAATTTTTGATAAGGAGAAGCTTGACTGCTGTATTCACTTTGCAGGCCTTAAGGCGGTAGGAGAGTCCGTACAAAAGCCTTGGGAGTATTATGAAAACAATATAGCAGGTACATTGACATTGGTGGATGTAATGAGGCAGCATGGGGTTAAGAATATTATCTTTTCCTCCTCCGCAACCGTTTATGGTGATCCCGCAGTTATTCCCATTACAGAGGAATGCCCTAAGGGACAGTGCACCAACCCTTACGGTTGGACCAAGTCTATGTTAGAACAGATCCTGATGGATATGCAGAAGGCAGATCCGGAGTGGAATGTGATCCTGCTTCGTTACTTTAATCCGATCGGCGCTCATAAGAGCGGAACCATAGGGGAAAATCCCAATGGCATTCCCAACAATCTGATGCCCTATATCACACAGGTTGCAGTGGGTAAGCTGAAGGAGCTGGGAGTGTTCGGCAATGATTATGATACGCCTGACGGAACCGGAGTAAGAGACTATATCCATGTTGTTGATCTGGCTGTAGGACATGTAAAGGCCCTCAAAAAGATCGAGGAGAAAGCCGGATTATGTATTTATAATCTGGGAACAGGTGTAGGCTATAGTGTTCTGGATATTGTAAAGAATTTTGAGAAGGCTACGGGAGTCAAAATTCCTTATGTGATAAGGCCCCGCCGTGCAGGGGATATTGCCACCTGTTATTCTGATGCCTCTAAGGCAAAGAGAGAGCTTTCATGGGAAGCTAAGTATGGAATTGAGGATATGTGTGCTGACTCGTGGAGATGGCAGAGCAATAATCCTAACGGATATGAAGATTAACAGATGATTAAAAGGGGATGCAAAGCAGCATCCCCTTTTTGGACTGATATTAGCTTATAACAGATAACCTAAGCAACATACAAATACATAAAGATAAAATGGCAGATGCTTCCGCCCATCACAAACAGGTGAAAGATTTCATGAGAGCCGAAGAATTCATGCCTGGCGTTAAACAGAGGCAGCTTTAAGGCGTAAATCACACCGCCTACGGTATAAATAATTCCGCCTGCTAAGAGCCATCCGAAAGCAGCATGTGGAAGTACATTCCAGAGAGTGCCGAAAACAGCTGCGCATACCCATCCCATGGCAATGTAAATGATAGAAGAGAACCATTTCGGACAGGTAATCCAGAAGGCTTTTAAGACCATGCCGAACAGTGCAATTCCCCATACAACCGCAAGAAGCGTATATCCCAGCTTCCCGCCCAAAATGATCAGGCATACCGGTGTGTAAGAGCCTGCAATCAGGACGAAGATCATCATATGATCCAGCTTTCGGAAAAAGCGAAGAGCTTTTCCAGATATATTCAGGGAGTGGTAGGTGGCGCTGGCACCGTAAAGCAAAACCAGACTGATACAAAAAATACTTAGAGCTGTAAGCGTACTGCCGCCGGATGAATGTGCTGATTTTATTAACAGGGGAGCAGCCGCAAATACTGCCATCATCATGCCGATGAAATGGGTAATGGCGCTTCCGGGTTCACGAATTGTAATTTGCATAATAACCTCCTTGAAAACACAACAAGTAGTTTTAAAAACTACATTAAATATATTACAATACTACTACGTATTGTTGCACGTGTCAAATAAAATTATGCAAAAAAATTGGGAATTGTGAGAATTAGTCTTCCTCGATCACATGAATTTCCAGATAGTCAAACTCAATATGCTCAATAAAATTATCCTGATAGAAGCGGGCTTTGGCATGACGTTTGAAGTCCATGACGGTAGCATCCAGCCAGATCGGTTTTCCCAGATCAAACTGGCAGCAGACCTGATCCAAAGCACGAAACACCTTGTGCGTCCGTGTATCAGTGCTGTCGTCACAGATTACAGTATCCTGCAGCATATGATTATCTTTAAACATCTTAGCCCATAAACGAAACATAGAAGACTCCTTAATTGTTTTGCCTGTTATTATAGCAGAGCGGATCTTATTTCTCAATCATTAAAAAATAATTAAAATATTGGCAAAAAGATGCATTATTATGCAAAAGTATGCTAAAATAAACATATAGAGCAGACATGTGCAAAACGGCATTGTGTCAGGCCAAAATACATAAGTAAGGCGGTAGTTTCATGGAATTAAGAATAGAACGAGACAGTGATGTTGACAGCTGGAAAGAAGTTATTCTGATATACAATTCTGCATTGAAGCAGATATCCACCAAGCTGGAAATACTAAATGATGAATTTCAGCATGTACACCGGTATAATCCCATTGAGCATATCAAGTCCAGAATTAAAACATCAGAAAGCATTGTTAAAAAACTGAGGAGAAACGGGTACGAATCTACCATTCAGAATATGATTGAGCATGTCAATGATATTGCGGGGATCAGGGTAATCTGTTCTTTCACCTCGGATATTTACAGGATTGCAGAGATGATCAGCAATCAGAGCGATATCAGGGTGATTTCCGTCAAGGATTATATTGTCAATCCTAAGCCAAGCGGATATAAGAGCTATCATATGCTGGTTACCGTACCCGTGTATCTTTCCGACAGGATTGTGGATACTAAGGTAGAAATACAAATCCGCACAGTTGCTATGGATTTCTGGGCCAGTCTTGAGCACAAAATACATTACAAATTTGAAGGGAATGCGCCGGCCCATATCAAAAATGAGCTGATTGAGTGTGCAAGCATGGTATCGGAGCTTGATGCAAAGATGCTTTCCCTGAATGATGAGGTACTTAATCTCAGTGAGAGAACGGAGAATGACTAGAAAGGAGTTGGCCGGCTGGCCAACTCCTTTCTGTGTGTTTTTGGTTTGGCGAAGCCGATAACTTCTAAAATGAGGAGTGCCCAGACACATCGCTGCGCCTGGGCTATTATGAAAAAATTTATCTAT
>JAUNGK010000202.1 GCA_030524555.1 Bacillota bacterium
GGTGGCGGAGCCGCCTGCCCACTCCAGTGTTTTGATGCAGTAGTACATTTCCAGGCTGATGCCGTCATCCAGAAGCTGCTTAAAGGGTTTGGCAACCTGGTAATTCCATACAGGAAGCAGTGAGAGCAGTTTTTCCTGAATATTCAAATAATCCATAAATAATCTTCCTTTCCTGGCATAGTGTGAGGGCGTCATCTTGACAAATAGTAAAACTTATGCTACTATCAATAAAATGTTATTATAATCTAAATGCTATTATATTGTGTGATGAATGAAAAGTCAATGTGAAGGAAGGCAGAAGAGAGGATTTAGCTAAAAAATAAGGAGGATGGCAAATGGAAACAAAGAAATTAGGCTTCGGACTTATGCGTCTGCCGTTGCTTGATGCAGCAGATGCCTCAAAGGTGGATTATGAAACGCTGTGTAAAATGGCAGATTGTTACATGAAAGAAGGATTTAATTATTTTGATACGGCGACGCCCTATCATGGCGGCGGCAACAGTGAAATTGCGTTCCGGGAATGCGTGGTAAAACGGTATCCCCGTGATTCTTATACCATCGCAGATAAGATGAGTTTTTTCATTGTCCAGAAAGCAGAGGACATGGAGGGCTTTTTTGAAAGCCAGTTGGAAAGATGCGGTGTGGATTACTTCGACTATTATCTGCTGCACTCCATGAATAAGAGTTATCTGGAACTGGCAGAAAAGATCGGTGCCTTTGATTTTATACAGCAAAAGAAGGCAGAGGGGAAAGTGAAAAAGGTCGGCCTGTCGTTTCATGACTCGGCGGATGTGCTGGAAGAGATTCTGACAAGGCACCCGGAAATGGAATTTGTGCAGTTGCAGCTCAATTATGTTGATTGGGAAAATTTTGAGGTGCAGTCCCGTAAATGCTATGAGGTCTGTGTGAAGCATGGAAAGCCGGTCATTGTCATGGAACCAGTCAAGGGCGGACTGTTGGTAAATGTTCCGAAAGAGGCTGAAAAGTTGCTGAAAGACGCGGAGCCGGATATGTCCATTGCTTCATGGGCAGTGCGTTATGCAGCCTCTCTGGACAATGTAATGATGGTGCTGTCCGGAATGAGCAGTATGGAGCAGATAGAAGATAACCTTTCCTATATGAAAGATTTTCATCCCTTGACGGCTTCAGAGAAACAATTGATAACGCAGGTGGCGGATATCATCCTTTCAAAAGAACGTATTGCATGCACCGGGTGCCGTTATTGTGTGGACGGATGCCCGCAGAAGATTGGGATTCCCGATTATTTCAAGCTGATGAATGATGTGAGCAAATTCGGTGAAGGACATATCTCTCGTGCGCAAGGTTATTACAACCATTATACGGGCAGCCTTGGCATGGGAAAGGCTTCTTCCTGTATTCAGTGTGGTCAATGCGAGGAACACTGTCCACAGCATCTTCCAATTATTCAATATCTGGCGGAAACCGCCAATGTTTTTGAATAAAGCGTGCGTGCCAAGCTTTAGACTATCTGTTTAGTCAGGCGCAGCCGGATGGCCTTCCCACGCTCCCTGCTAACTATTTTTCCAGCAAAGAGGAGTTATTGCTGATAGGAGAATATGCGCTTCGGGTGATTTCTCTTAGCTTTGTCCCGGCAGGTTATCTTGCTGTTCATTTCCTGTTGCATATTCACTGTATGGTTAACTGCTTTTGCGGGATTTCAATTGCTGCACATTCTTTGCCCCAGTCAAGAAATTGTTTTACTTTTTTTCGGTTGGATTTCAGAAAAGAAATATGGTAAACAACATTTAATTCCGGGTCACTCATAGGGATCAAGGCTCGGTGGGTTCCATCGTTTCTCAAATCCATAGACAATGTGGAAATGGTAGCAAGGAAATTGGTGGTGCGGATCATGTGTTGAGTAATGTTGTAGCTGTTTTTGATTAGCGTTATTGGCAAATTGTTTTCTTCAATCACCTTTTCCATCTGTACAAGGAAGTATCCTCCGATCTGCGGATAAAGCAAAGGTTGAGCAGGAATCTCCCGAAGGGAAATGCTTTCACGTTCCAACAGCTTGCTATCCGAAGGAACAGAAAGGTAAACTTGATCCGGCAGGAAGGAAAGACTCTGAATGTGGTTGTTCTGTAACGGTTCCGGTGTAACAACCAGATCATAGACCCGCTCGCTTAGAAGCCTTGCTGCTTCGCTGCCTGCATACAGCTCATCTTTTACTTGAATTTCGGGATGTGTCAAAGAAAATCGAGGTACACAGAACCAGCGAACTCCCGGATCACAAAAGGCAATGGAGAGTGTAAGATTCTGCTGTGCAGCGCTGAGCAAATCCGCTTTCATCTGCGCTACACTTCGCAGGATGCTATTGACGTGAACCAAAGCGATTTCCCCAGTCGGATTTAAGCGAATCCGATTCGGACTTCTATCAAACAATTCTACATTTAATTCTTCTTCAAATTTTTTGAGCATAGCGCTCATGGCCGGTTGAGAAATATGCAGCATTTCTGCCGCTTTCGTAAGCGAACCTGTCTCAGCAATTATCTTGAAATATTCAAGCTGTGTAATATCCATGAAGTGTCCTCCGGTGTATCAGTATTAGCATAAACATTTGGTTATACTGTATAAAAAACGTGTAGTGTACAGTGCAGAACATTTTCACTTATAATAAGCACTGTAAAGAGGTTCATGTATTTGTTCTCATTATAGCATAAGGGTATGGTTGGTGTAAAACTATGCGGTAAATGAGTGTGGCAGAATCCAAAATCAATTTTGTATATCAGGAGGTATCGACATGAAATATGTAACTTTGAATAACGGTGTTAAAATGCCTATGGAAGGCTTTGGTGTTTTTCAGGTGCCGGAAGCTGCGGTTTGTGAGCAGGCTGTCAGTGATGCGCTTGCAACAGGTTATCGTCTGATTGATACGGCAGCCGCATATTTTAACGAGGAAGCAGTGGGCGCTGCTATCAAAAAGAGCGGAATTTCCCGTGAGGAACTGTTCATCACCACTAAGCTCTGGATTCAGGATGCCAGCTATGAAGGAGCAAAGAAAGCGTTCCAGACATCTATGGATAAATTGGGATTGGATTATCTCGACCTGTATCTGATTCATCAGCCTATGAGCGATTATTACGGCGCATGGCGGGCAATGGAGGAATTATATGAGGCTGGAAAAATCCGTGCTATTGGTGTCTGCAATTTCTATCCAGACCGGCTGGCCGACTTGTGTGCCAATGCGAAAGTAACGCCTGCGGTCAATCAGGTGGAACTGCATCCTTTCTTTGCACAGACCGGAGCTTTAAAAAGCATGAAGGAATCCGGAGTGCAGCCCGAAGCATGGGGGCCGATGGCGGAAGGCCGTCATGGAATCTTTACCCACCCGGTGTTGACAGAAATTGGTACCAAGTATGACAAGACCGCTGCACAGGTTGCCCTTCGCTGGAATACCCAGAGAGGTGTGGTGATTATTCCAAAGTCTACGCACAAGGAGCGCATGGAAGAAAATCTGGACATCTGGGATTTCACATTGAGTGATGAGGACATGGAAGCTATTGACGCATTGGATTTGGGACACAGCGAGATTATCGACCATAGCTCAGCGGAAACTGCAAAATGGCTGAATAGTTGGAAGATCCACGATTGACATTCCGGGTGGCTGTAGCGGCTTTTGGTTCTGCACCGGCAGGAAACAATGCAAGTTTTCCTGCCGGTTTCGTTTTTGGTTAGGATGACGGGGATATTGGGGAAGTATTGGAGCAATTATAAAACAGCAGATTCAATGATTTCAATCATCATATAAAATGCTACCTGCTAAAAAAATAAAAATTATATGATTTTGTAGGTGACCTCCTGCATATACTATATGTCATCAGAATCTAAAACAGAAAATTGTGTTAGGTTGCAAAAATCTTTTCTAAGGAGGCCGCTAGATGGAGATTCGCAGAGACTTCTACTTGGATAAGTTGATAAAAAGAAAGAACAACGGACTGATTAAGGTTATTACCGGTATTCGCAGATGTGGTAAGTCCTATCTGCTCAATAACCTTTTCTATCATCATTTACTGGATAGTGGCGTGGATGCCAATCATATCATACGTTTTGCCTTTGACTCAGCAGACGATTTGTATCTGATGGGCGAAAGCCTTATCCGAATGGAAAAAGCAAAGCGTGGGGCAGACCCGGAAAAATTCATGGATTATGTCCGTTCCAAAGTTGTTGATGATGGAATGTATTATTTGCTGCTTGATGAAATCCAGATGTTGGACTGCTTTGAAGCTGTACTGAACAGTTATCTGCGCAAGGATAACATGGATGTATTCGTGACAGGAAGTAATGCGAGACTTCTCTCCAAAGATATTGCTACCGAGTTTGCCGGTCACGGTGATGAAGTTCATATGTATCCTCTGAGCTTTGCAGAGTTTATGTCTGTATATG
>JAUNGK010000203.1 GCA_030524555.1 Bacillota bacterium
TTAAAGACGGAGCTTTTTATGAATGGCTTCTTGATAACATGTATGAGATATGTGACAGGGATGTTGATACGCTGCTTGAGATGGTGCAAAAAAGCTGCATGGTTAAAAAGCTGGTGGTGGAGAAGGATCCTACGGAAAAGGGAGACCGTGCCCTGCTCAATTTCGGGCATACCATAGGACATGCCATTGAAAAATACAAAAATTTCTCTTTATCTCATGGAGAGTGCGTAGCTTTAGGAGCAGTTGCGGCAGCTTTTATCTCATGGAAGCATGAATGGCTTTCCATGGAGGAATACTATGAAATCAGAGATATGTTTGTGCCTTTTAATCTTCCGATTTCAGTTGAGGATATTGAGCCGGAGGAAGTTCTTAGATTGACTAAGTCAGACAAAAAGATGGAGGATGGCCAGATTAAGTTTATTCTGCTTAAAAAGGTAGGAAAGGCAGTAATAGACAGGACGGTAACGGATGAGGATATCTTAAATGCCATTGCCGAAATTCATTATGTGGAAGAGAACGAATAATTATGAATAAACGCAAATTAAAAATACTTTTACTTGATTTAATCTTTTTAATTTTTTTAATTTTTATTGACCAGTTTACCAAATATATTGCCGTATTAAAGCTGAAAAATCAGCCGGCCTTTAATATTATCAACGGTGTTTTAGAGTTTAATTATCTGGAAAACAGAGGAGCGGCATTTGGCATGCTTCAAAATCAAAAAATTTTCTTTGTTTTTGTGGCAGTGATTTTTCTGGGTGTTATTATTTATGTTCTTGCAAAGGTGCCAGAGGATAAAAAATACAATAGGCTGCATGTTCTTCTTGTAATGATTGCAGGAGGAGCTATCGGAAATTTGATAGACAGGCTGAGGCTTGACTATGTGGTGGATTTTATTTATATTGTGCTGATCAAATTTCCTATTTTTAATGTGGCGGATATGTATGTTACCTTTTCAACGGTAATATTAATTATTCAGGTGCTTTTTGTGTACAAGGAAAATGACTTTAATTTTCTGAGCTTTAATCAAAAGAAATTTAGAGAATTGAAATAAATGATGATGGATACACGAAAAGAGTTCAACTTTGTTATAACTGAAGAGTTGGAGGATTGGAGAATCGATAAGTGCTTGAATACACTTATGGATTCCTTGTCACGATCCTATATTCAAAAGCTGGTGGCAGAGGGTGAAATTACAGTCAATGGGAAATGCGTTAAATCCAGCTACAGAGTCAGCACGGATGATGAAGTAAGGTTATTACTGCCTCCTTCCGTTACGCCGGACATTTTGCCGGAAAATATACCCTTGTCAATTCTTTATGAAGACAGTGATGTTATTGTGGTGAATAAGCCCAAGGGAATGGTAGTGCATCCTGCACCGGGGCATCTGTCAGGTACGCTGGTCAATGCACTTATGTATCATTGTGGAGAGGAATTAAGCGGTATTAATGGAGTTTTGAGGCCGGGAATTGTCCATAGGATTGATCGTGATACTACCGGATCAATTATAGCCTGCAAGAATGACCGTGCCCATAATGAAATTGCCAGACAGCTTAAGGAGCATACCATAGTCAGAAGGTATCAGGCGATTGTGCATGGAAGCCTTAAAGAAGAGGAGGGCACTGTTCGTACGCTGATCGGCAGGCATCATACAGACCGCAAGAAAATGGCGGTGGTATCCAGCGGCGGAAAGGAAGCAATTACCCATTATAAGGTGCTGAAGCATTATAAGGATTATACATTTATAGAATGTGTTCTTGAAACCGGGCGAACACATCAGATCAGGGTTCATATGGCACATTTGGGGCATCCTCTTTTGGGGGATGAGGTATACGGTCCTAAGACCTGTCCGTTTCGTTTACAGGGTCAGACCCTTCATGCAAAAATATTGGGCTTTTGCCATCCGGCTACGGGAGAATATGTGGAGACCGATGCACCGCTTCCCGAATACTTTTTGAAGCTTTTAAAAATACTCCAATAAAATATTGAATGGAATCAATTTTCAGGTTATAATAAATACCAATTAAGAGAACAATGATAGACAAAGCGGTCTGTTGTTGTTCTTTTTTGCATTAATTCTTAAGTACCTTGGCCGGTGGTTATCACTGAGCCGTACATTAGGAGGGCGTTATGAATATATTTGACATATTAGGACCGGTTATGGTAGGGCCGAGCAGTTCACACACTGCAGGAGCCGTAAGGATTGGTTATGTAGCACGCAGGCTTTTACAGGATGTGCCCTGTAAGGTATCTATTTATTTTCATGGCTCCTTTGCAACAACGGGAGTAGGACATGGTACAGACAGAGCAGTGATTGCAGGGCTTTTGGGTATGCAGCCGGATGATATTCGTATACCCGACAGCTTTAATTATGCCAAAAGGGCTGGATTGCAATTTGACTTTGGCCAGAGGGAAATCAGAGATGCACATCCTAATACCGTTATTCTTGATTTGGAAGGAAAAAACGGACGAAAACTAAAGGTTCAGGCATCTTCGCTTGGCGGCGGGCGAATTATGATCAATCAGCTGGATGGAATTGACGTGAATTTCACGGCAGAAAAGCCTACGTTGATTGTGCACAATCTTGATCAGCCGGGCCATGTTGCTGAGGTTACATCCATGCTGTCCCACAAGTGTGTCAATATAGCTACAATGCAGCTATATAGGGATAAAAGGGGCGGATATGCGGTTATGGTGCTTGAAACCGATCAGGAGGTTCCAGTAGAATCCATTAGGTGGCTGGAGCATTTGGAGGGAATTATCAAGGTCACTTATATTAATCTTGATGAGGAGGAGCTATGTTTCATTCATTAGAGGAAATTGTTAATCAATGTGAAAAAGAAAACAAGGAATTTTGGGAAATTGTAATGGAGGATGATGCCCGGGAGAGAAGTGTTGAGGCAGCATCTTCCTATGCCAAAATGATGGATACATGGGATGCCATGCTTTTAGCGGCAGCAAACTATGATAATAAGCTAAAATCTGCCAGCGGACTTGTCGGTGGAGATGGATACAAGATGGAACAATATATAGCAGGAGGAGAGCGCCTGTGTGGAGAATTTCTCGGGCAGGTGATTGCGGGAGCGCTTCAGATGGGGGAATCCAATGCCTGTATGAAGCGGATCGTTGCAGCGCCTACGGCAGGAGCCTGCGGGGTTATGCCGGCAATCCTGGTACCGTATTTTAAAAGAATTGGAAAGGATTCTGACCGTATTGTACGGTCTATGTACGTGGCGGCGGGAATTGGGCAGGTGATTGCAGACCGCGCATCTATAAGCGGAGCGCAGGGCGGATGCCAGGCAGAAATTGGTTCTGCCAGTGCAATGGCGGCAGGTGCATTGGTGTACCTTGAGGGTGGAAATGAGACTCAAATAGTTCATGCCGCAGCAATGGCATTAAAAAACCTCCTGGGATTGGTGTGTGACCCGGTAGCCGGACTTGTAGAGGTTCCCTGTGTAAAAAGAAATGTAATAGGTGCGGTAAACGCAGTATCCAGTGCGGAAATGGCACTTGCAGGGATCATAAGCAGAGTTTGGCCGGATCAGGTTATTGATGCCATGAAAGAGGTAGGAGATAAGATGGACGTTTCACTGAAAGAGACCGGCCTGGGAGGCCTGGCAGCAACTGCCTTTGGAAATGAAATAAAAAATCTGACAATAGATTGAATTTTTCATAAATTTTGTGTATAATATATATAATTAAATCAGAACGAACAGGAGGCAAATATATGAATACGGTAATTACAATTGGACGCCAGTTTGGTTCTGCCGGACGTGAAATTGGTGAAAAGGTGGCAGCATATTTCGGAATTAAGTGTTATGATAAGGAGCTTCTTTCAAGAGCGGCAAAGGAAAGCGGTTTTTGCGAAGAAATGCTTGAAAACCATGATGAAAGACCTACCAATTCATTTTTGTATAATTTGGTTATGGATACTTATTCTTTTGGCTACAATGCTTCACATTTCGTAGATATGCCTATCAGTCATAAGGTTTTTCTCGCACAATTTGATACAATTAAAAAGATTGCCAAGGAAGAGCCCTGCGTAATTGTAGGAAGATGTGCGGATTATGCATTAAGTGAAATGAAAAACTGCGTACATATCTTTATTTACGGTGATGAGGACACTAAGGTAAAGCGCATCATGAAAAGATATGATGTGGATGCTGCGAAGGCAAAGGATATGTGCATCAAAAAGGATAAGCAGCGCCAGAGCTATTATAACTATTATTCCTCCAAGAAATGGGGACGTGCCGACAGCTATGATTTGTGCATTAACAGCAGTATTCTTGGTGTGGAAGGAACCGTTAAGTTGCTTGTTCAGTATATTGAGGATTTTGAAGCTAAATCGGAATAA
>JAUNGK010000204.1 GCA_030524555.1 Bacillota bacterium
GCACGTGGAGTACAGATGCTTTGTATCGTGAAACAGCAGGAAAGGCTGAAAAATTAAGACAGGAGGGCTGTATTTGCGTAGAAATGGAACTGGCGGGAGTGCAGGCGGTTTGTGATTATCATCGTTTATCGTTACGAGCCTTTTTGTTTGCCAGTGACTGTCTTGGTATGGAAGAGTGGAGTAACGAGCTGCTGGGGACGGAACAGGAATGGGACACCCAGATAAAATGCTTTACTTTGGCAATGGATTTGGCAGTGTCATGCGTTTCGTGAAGGTTTCAGCAGTAATTTATCAGGGACAATAAGTACGTTTGAAAAAGACGAAGCAAACGGAAAACTTTAAGTTTTAACACAAACTTGGAGTTTTCCGTTTTTTGCATATTATAAACCCCAAAAAAGCATACTATCTTAAAACGAACAGACTTAATACGGCATAAATGCGGGAAAGAAGGTGGGTATGGAAAAGATTAAGTTACCGCTTAGAGATAACAGCCCATATTACGAAATCAGACTTGAAAGCATCGGAGGTCTGGGAGCCAATCTGTGCGGCAAGATGTTGGGCGAGCTGGGGGTAAAATATTTGAACCTGAACAGCACCAGCTTTTCAAGCTACGGTTCGGAGAAAACAGGTACTCCGGTGAAGGCTTATATACGGTACTGTGATAGTGATAAGGAAATCAGGCTTCATTCGCCGGTGGTTACGCCCCGGCTTTTGGTGGTATTCCATCAGGCGCTGATTGGGGATGAAGGAGTTTGGGAAGGCTGTGATGAAAACACCCAGGTGCTTATTGCTCTGGATGGCAGAAAGGAGCAGGCAGATGGGCTGTCTGTTCCTGTGACGGTGAAGGAATGCTATGGCGTAAATGCACAACAGATTGCCATGGAGACTCATTCCAGAATTAATACGGTTATGCTGGGCGCCATGGCGAAGGTGATGGGATTTGTACCACTGAAAGCTGTAGAACAGATCTGTGAGGATACCATAGGGAAAAAATATCCCGATGCCCTACAGGGTAATCTGGAGGGCATCAGAAGAGGCTGTGAAGGTGTCAGAAAAATAAAGGTAAAGCTGGGAGCTTCCCGGTCATCCCATAAGGACGCAGAGCCTAAGTGGGGATACCGGACGGCTCCGCCTGGAGGAATCAATCCCAGATTGGGAAGTACCGTGGTTTCCGATCTGGCGCCTTCCAGACAGGGATATATTCCTCTCTTTATACAGGAAAGGTGCATTAACTGCGGCTTGTGTGACACCGCCTGCCCGGATATGGTTTTCCAGTTCGCAAAGGGCGAATATAAGGGCAGAGAAATGATGGTCAATAAAGGGCTTGATTATTATCACTGTAAAGGATGTCTTCGCTGCGTAGAGGTATGCCCCGTCAATGCCCTGGTGCAGGGGATGGAGGCAGAGCATCCCGAAAAATCTTACTTTTTGGTGAACCAGGAGCTGATACGCCAGCCTGCCTACTATCTGGAGGCAGGTGCCGATGGTTATATTACTTCGGAATCCTATTTGACGGAAAAAAGAATGGAAGGCGGTGAAGTGTAATGGAAAAGCAGCAGGTGGAATTTTCAAGCGGGAATGAAATGGCGGCTCTTGCAATCAGACAGATTGGATATGATTTAATGGGGTATTATCCTATTACGCCGTCTACGCAGATCGCAGAAGGCTTGGATACCATGCGGGCCAATGGAGAGACGGATTTGATTATGGTTGCTGCCGAGGGAGAGCACAGCGCTGCCGGCATATGTTATGGTGCTTCCGTAGGCGGGGGCAGGGTAATTAATGCCACCAGTGCTAACGGGCTTATGTATGCCATTGAACAGTTTCCAGTACAGTCCGGTACCAGATATCCCATGGTTATGAATGTGGTGTGCAGAACTATATCGGGGCCGTTGTCCATTAAGGGAGACCACAGTGACATTATGTTTATGCTGAATGCCGGATGGCCAATTCTGTTTGCTCATTCCGTGCAGGAGGTTTATGACTTTAATATCATTGCATTAAAGCTGGCAGAGCAGGTTAGGCTTCCGGTAATCGTGGCATATGACGGGTTTTTTACCAGCCACCAGAAGAGAAGATGCCTGCGGTTTGAGAAGGATCAGGCGGTCAGGAATTTTATAGGAGAAAAGAAGGAGGAATATCCTTTCTTTGATTTCGATAACCCTATTACCGTAGGTTCCTATATGAATGAACCGGATTTAATTAATAACAGATATCAGCTTCATCTTGCTATGAAGAGAGCCGATCAGGTTTTGGACGAGCTGTTTGAGGAATATGTAGAGCTGTCAGGGAGAAGTTTTCAAAAAACGGAGGAATATGAGGCAAAGGATGCAGATACTCTTTTGGTGCTGTTAGGCTCTTCCTTTGATACGGCTATGGAGGCCGTGGATCAGCTTCGAAAAGAGGGAAGAAGGGTGGGGCTTTTAACGCTCCATGCGCTGCGGCCCTTTCCCCACAGAGAAATCTATGAGGCATGTAAAAATGCTTCTTCCATTCTGGTGGCTGACAGGCAGGACAGCTATGGAGCAGACGGAGGGAATCTGTCTATAGAGGTGCGGGCCGCCCTGCAAAGATATGGATGCTGCACGCCAGTCAAAAGTCTGGTCTATGGACTTGGGGGTAAGGATTTCTTTGCGGAGGATGCCGTAAAAATGTTTGACTGGGTCGAAGCGCCGGATACACCGGATTTTGATTATTATGGCGTGGAGCCGGGAGAAACACCGCAAAATCCGGAGAAGCCTTTTTTTACGCCGCTGACAGCGGACAGAACGCAGATTGGGGTTACCAAAGCGGAGATGGGGAACAACGGAAAGGTTTTGGTTCAGGGCGGCAGCTTAAATGAGACCACTGCAATTCCCAAAAGGATTGCGCCGGGGCATGGGGCGTGCCCGGGATGCGGTATACCGGTAAATCTAAATCTGCTTCTTAAGGGAATTGAAGATCCTGTTGTTTTGCTGTTTCAGACAGGGTGCGGAATGATTGTGACAACCGCTTATCCCCGTACAAGCTTTAAGGTTCCCTATCTGCATAATTTGTTCCAAAACGGTGCTGCGACATTAAGCGGACTGGCAGAAATCTGTTACCGAAAGCAGGCGAAGGGAGAAATTCCACCGGGAGACATTATTTTTATTATGGTAAGCGGTGACGGCGGAATGGATATCGGTATGGGTTCTGCGCTGGGGACGGCATTAAGAGGCCATCGGTTATTATTGTTTGAGTATGATAACGGCGGCTACATGAATACCGGATATCAGCTTTCCTATTCCACGCCTATGGGGGCAAGAAGCGCCACCTCTCATGTGGGAAAGACGCAGTATGGAAAGAACTTTTTCCACAAGGATATGCCCCAAATCATGGCAGCTACCGGTATTCCCTACGTGGCAACAGCGGCGGAAAGCAATCCGGCAGATTTTATCAAAAAAGCAGCGAAAGCGGCATACTATGCTAAGACAGAGGGCACTGCCTATGTGAAAGCGCTGTCAGCCTGCCCCTTAAACTGGAATGATAAGCCTGCAACAGAGAGAAAGGTTATTGAAGCGGCGGTGGATTGCTGCTACTTTCCGCTTTATGAGGTGGAACAGCATAAGACAATTCTTAGCTATGATCCTGAGAAAATGGGAAAGAAAATACCTGTTATAGATTGGCTTTCCATGATGGGAAGAACCAGGCATTTGAAAAAGGAAGTATATGCGGATATTGTTGGTGATTTGCAAGGTGAGGTGGATAGACGCTATGCCTGCCTGAAGGCAAAAGCGGAAAATTCATTTTTATAAATTTGAAATCAGAAAAAATTTAAAAAAGGCCGTAAGAACGGCAGAAAGAGAGGAAGCATGAAACCTGTATTTTTAAAATCGAAAGAAGAAATTTGGTATCTGGTAGAAGGAAAAGGTGAAAACATGAAACATTGCAAAGAGGAGGGCTTTACAGTCCTTGACCCTGCTATGGCAGAAGGAGCGGGAGAAAAGCATATTCCGGTAGTGGAGAAGGATGGACAGAAGATTAAGGTGAGCGTGGGAAGCGTTTTCCATCCTATGACCGAGGAGCACAGCATCGGCTGGATTTTCCTGGAAACCAGGCAGGGAGGGCAGTTTGTTAAGCTAAGCCCCGAGGGTGAACCGGTAGCAGAGTTTGTTCTGGCTAAGGAAGATTATGCAATTGCAGCGTATGCATATTGCAATCTTCATGGCTTTTGGAAGACTGATATTTCCAAGTAATTTTTTAATTTATCTTGCAGTTATAGCAGATAAGCTTGTGGGAATGGAAACAGGCTCCTTTTGTTTAGCTGCAGCACTAAGAAGCTGCAGCTAAACAAAAGGAGCCTGTTCCATAAGTTAA
>JAUNGK010000205.1:0-2641 GCA_030524555.1 Bacillota bacterium
CTACACGCCGTTTCATGCCACCGGATAGTTGCCTATTCTTTTTTCTTTGCTGTGTAATCAGCCCTGTCTTATCCAAATAATAGTCAATTCGCTCCTCATATTCTTTTTTCTTTAGCCCTGACATAATCCCTACATATTCCAGAGATTCTCTCACAGATAGATTGGGATAAAGCCCTAATTCCTGTGGCAAATATCCGATTTCTTTCTTAATCAGCTCATAGTTCTTTTTCTCCAGACGGACTCCATTAATCTCAACAGTTCCTTCTGTTGGCGTCAGCAGTGTTACCAGAATTTTCATTAAGGTAGACTTGCCTGCGCCATTCTCTCCCAACAGTCCATAAATCCCCTGGTCAATATTCAAATTGATATGATCCAGACTTTTAACTCCCTTTTTATACTCCATCACCAGATTTTCAATGTTTATTCCCATATCTCATCCATCCTTTCTTTGTATTGCTGCCGGGCTGTATCTGTAATATCAGCCAGTTCAGTACGAGTAACACGGCCCCCACAAGTATATAGAAAATCCGGCTTCGATAATCAGGCTCCAGTACACCAAGCTGAGAGGTTGATCCAATAATCCTAAACAGTTGTACAGGCTGCGGTAAAACATTTGCCATTGTCGAGGTTAAAAACAGCCATAAGAAAAAAGTTACGCCTATTCCAATCCCTATTTTTTGAATTACATTTGTTACGGTAAAGCTGAAGACTCCTGCAAAAAACATACTTGCAGCGCAGGCGGACAGAGTATCCGCATACATCTTCCATATAGGAATCTGTGAAAAGTTAGACGGCCGATACCACCATACAAAGCCCCAATAAAACACGGCAACTAAGATGAGTAGATAAAGCCAGCTCAACAAAGTCCTTACCAGCATGGAAATATATTTTTTTCTAATCGGATACCTGTAAAAAACAGCAACCCGTTCTCCCACATACTCTTTGTAATAATTATCTGCCATAAATACGCCGGCAAGCAACGCAACATTTGGTTCTACAGCAGTAATAATCCCACTGAAAGAATTGATTGGACTTACCAAAACAATAATCACCATAAAAGCGATAGAATACACAATCTTATAGATTGGCAGGGTAATCTTTAATTCATACCTCATCCGCAGCGCCTCCTTTCCCATAAAACCACAGATGCAGCCAGAAGAACTGCCGATAAAACACAAGCAAAACATATATTCCACAATGCTCCTCTAGGCATTGTTAATTCCGAAAACAGCATGGGGAATCTGACAAAAAGAGCAAACGGCTTAACCTTGTAAATATAACCGCTTGACGAATCATACGTTCCCATATTGGAATACAAAAAACACAGGAGCAGGGCAGGAATGGCAGGCATAATGCTCCGGAAAAGAAGCGCAATAAACATCATTAAACATCCTGTCAGCAATATACTTGGGAAATCCAAAATAATCACTCTTTTCCAGATATCCCAAAAGTCAACACGAAAACCATAGCTTTTTCCTACTCTCATTGCGATCATGTTTATAATAAGTGTAAGAGGGATTATGACAGCATATACAAAACCAACACCTGCAATCATTTTTCCAATTATATAATTCCGGCCACATAACGATTTTGCATGAATAAGGGCATACATATCTTTTTTCAAGTCACGTGCCAGGATAAGAGCAAAAATAACTACGGTAAACAGAATAGACCCAATCCCTAAATATTCAGAATATTTGTATGCAAAACTCTCTGTATATGTTCTGTCATGGAATACATTCCCCAAATACTCATCCATTTCTCCTTCGGTCGCCCACATATGCTCATATAATACAAATATACTCTTCACCCCATTTAATGAATACTTGTCTTTAAAATACTGGGCAATCTGATCCATACTCCATTCATTTTCCTGTATTTTTTTAATTTCTTTATCCGCCGCTTCTTCACTCAAGGAGCAGTCAGAAATTAATGACTCCCGTAATTCCTGCATAACATTTTGATAAACAACCTCTGTTGGTGTAGGAATATATCCGTCCTCTATCTCTCCATCTGAATCATATACAACAGAAGATTTTTCATCACGGACATTCCCATATAAATTCCAAAATGGACTGACAGTATAAAACACAATCCCTATCATAAGAATAATTCCTAAATATGTTATAGGATTTCTTATCAGCAGGCTCATATCCTTTCGGGCAAGTTTCCAACTCATACAACCGTCTCCTTCACAATTTGTTTTTCTTTATAGGAATATCCTAAACGGTAAAAGACTACAAAAAAACAATAAAACGGGATTCAGAAAAAAATCTGAATCCCACCTGATTATTCCATATGCAGTTTTACTCGTACACAGGCCCCGCTGCCTGTCTGATTAAATAGACTGAGACATCCTCCATGTTTCTTACAAAGAAGATCACAAATATACAGCCCCATTCCGTAATGACAATCTCCTGTGCTTTTTCCGTGAAAATACGGCTTTGTTGCCTTTGTTAATTCCTCACTTGTAAAGCCTGGGCCATCATCAGAAACCATAAAATGAAGCCATCCCTTCTCATCCCATATTTCTAGCTTTACGCTGCTCGTTGCATACCGCATAGCATTGCCTACCACATTCTCTAAAATTTCCAAATAAACATCCATATCTATATTGAACTGTTCCTGAGACAATTTTTCT
>JAUNGK010000205.1:2741-4253 GCA_030524555.1 Bacillota bacterium
GGTGTTCGCAGATCGTGTGAAAAAGCAGACCTCATCTGTTTCTGTTCTTCAATCATATTCCACATTTCACTGTTATTCAGTTGCAACTGTTCCCGCATTTTTTCAAATGCACCACATAGCCGCCCCATTTCATCCTTTTTCGCGTAGTCAACAGAAAAGTTCAATTCCTGCTGGCTGATTTTTTCAGCACAGCTATTTAATATATGGAGTGGTTTTTTCAGCCTTCTGTTATAAAATATGGTCAATGCAATATAAACGCTGGCAAAAGTCAAAATAAAAACACTCCAGCTCTCCACAAATTCACATACTCCAACCCAAAACCTATCCGTTTTATTCATTTCACTATTCATGACTTGCGGAACAGAAAACATTTCACCAAACTGACTGGAATATTGATTTTGAAACTCATACAACTCATCTGCATCTATATATTCGAGCCAGATAGTTTCTTTCATATGGCCTGCTATATTTTGCACAGCAAACGAAAAAATAATAGAGAAAACCAACGCTACAACAAGATGTGTAAATAATGAAACTTTTAAAGAGTTTATTTTCTTGAAGCCCATTTATATCCACACCCCCAGACCGTCTCTATATAATCTTTTTCTGTATAATTCTTTAGTTTATTACGGATTCTGCGAATCAGCTCTGTCACAATCTTATTGTCTCCATCCCGGTCAAATCCCCATAGTCGTTCATAAATCATTTCCCGGTCAAACACCTGCCCCGGATAAGTAGAAAGCAATTCAACAATATCAAATTCTGATTTTGTTAGTTCAATCTCGTTTTGCTTCCAGAAAACCTGCCGACTACTATAATCAATGCACAAATCATTGTCATATCGAAAATCTTTCTTCGCTTGTTTCCTATTCTCTCTCCGAAGATGAGCTTCAATACGGGCCAGTAATTCCCCAAGTGAAAACGGCTTAACAATATAATCATCTCCTCCTGCCCTTAAACCAGTAATCTTATCCTGCTCCTCAATACGAGCCGTCAAGAATAAAATCGGGCAATCCACAAAGTCACGAATCTTTTTGCAAACCTCAATCCCATTCATTGAAGGCAGGTTAATGTCAAGTATAATTAAATCCGGATGCGTTTCTGCTTTCCGAAGTGCATCTTCTCCATTTAACGCAGTATCCACATAATATTCTTCCATCTCCAAAAAGTCCTTTATCATTTTGACAATACTTCTATCATCGTCAACGACTAATATTCTATAGGCCATAAGCTACCTCCTTGAAATTATCATAAAAGTATAGCGCATAAATGTCTATAAAAAAACAATTGTAAAACAGTACAGCTTTTCATTTTCTGCGTCCCTTTTTCCATACAATCTAATACAATTGCTCTTTACGGTCACCTGTTCAGGACATTTTACCTCAATTCTTCTTTTGCGAAAAGGTACAACCGCATTTTCCGTTTTGTGGAAAAGTTCTGACACCCTCTTAGTTATGTGAAAAGGTGGGGGCTTCTTTTTCAGAAGTTTACCCCACCCTTTGATTTTTCCAT
>JAUNGK010000206.1 GCA_030524555.1 Bacillota bacterium
TGAAAAGAAGATGCATGCATTACGTCATGATATGAAGCATCACTTGGTTGAAATTGGACATCTGGCAAGCAGGAATGATTATGTAAGAATAATGAAATATGTTAATCAGATGAATGAATATATTGAATATCAGAATATATATGTTAATTCGGGAAATAAGGACATTGACAGTATATTAAATTATATGCTTAATATTGCTGCTGCGGACGGTGCCAGTATTGAAACCAATATTTCCATACCTGAAGAAATTAATATTCAATGTTTTGATTTGAATGTTATTTTAGGAAATCTTTTAGATAATGCTATTGAGGCAATAAGAAAATCAGATGAAAAAGTTTTAGCAATCAATATAAATTACGAAAAGGGAGTTCTTTTTATAAATTGTAAAAATAGTTATACAGGTGAAATATTTGTTGAGAAAGGGAAGATTTTATCAAGTAAAAGAAATAAAAGCATGCATGGTATAGGGCTTGATAATATAAAGAAAATAACGGAGCAATACCATGGAAACGTTGAAGTAGAATATGATAGTAATTATTTTGATGTGACGGTTTTGTTATATATATTAAATTAAGGGCGTGTAAAGGATATATACCTGTTTGGTATGCATCCTTTTTTATTAAAGCGTAAATTTCGACAAAAAAATATATTATTTTCTTCATCATAGGAAGAATGAAAGAAAATAATTGTATGATATTCAAGATTAGTAATACAAATTATTCTATTATTTCAAAGGAGGAAAAAAATGAAGACAAAATTGAAAAGAATGTACGGAAAAGCTGTTAAAAGGATTGCGAAAGGTGTCGTTGTATCAGATGTGAATTCTGCATGTCCCTTTATTACATATCAGCCAAAGCTTCCCAAAAATGCTAAGGAGCTTAGAAAATTTTGAGATTGAAAGCTGACGACACAATGAAGTTGTTGCTGGAAGAAAATTTGATTGATGATTCTGAAAAAGAATTAATTAATTATGGTATTAAACGTGCAAAAAGCATTGGCATCAGCATCGTTGTGTCGTTACTATTGGGATGTTGTATGGGAATATTGCCAGAGAGCAGCCTTTTTCTCATATCAATAATTTTGTTAAGGAGTTATGCGGGGGGATTTCATGCCAAGAATAGTAAAAGCTGTGGTGTTATATCCTTTCTGATTTTGATATTCGCATATTTGGTTATTAAATATTTAGTTATCGACACGGGGGTAATTGTAGCCATATTAACAATATGCCTATATGTTATTTATTTTTTCGCCCCAATGGAAAGTGCAAATAGAGAGTTGGATAGTATTGAAAAGAAAGTATTTAAAAAAATAGCAAGAATTATTAGTGCAATATTGTATATTGGAGTTATTTGTTGTATCTATCTTCAACAAAAATCATATGCAAATGCACTTTTTTCATCTATTGTAGTTGCGGCCGGATTAATCATTGTAGAAGTAGTTATGGTGAAAATAAGGAATAAAAGAGGTAAATCGGAAAATGCAAAAGAAGAAAAAAATTAGAAACAGCATTTTAATATCAGGGCTTTTTCTTCTGGGAATCGGTATCGGTGTTATGGGAATGTACGGCTTTTTACAGTTTCGTTCTTCTCAAAATGCGGTAGTAATGCAAGAGACTCCTGGACTTGTAACAGACAAGATAGCGATAGTGAATCTTGACGAGGGAGTTACGGTTAAGGAGGAGGAGATTAACTATGCTGCAAAATTGCTTAATGAGCCGCCTGATAACTTTATTTTTACCGGACTACAGGATGCACGTGGGGGATATGCAACCGGCATTTATGCCGGATATATGATAATACCGGCAACCTTTTCCGAAAGTGTGGTCAGTCTTAACGACACGCCGGTACGGGCAGAGATTTCTTATGCAATTAACAGTCAATTGGAAGAAAGCGTAAAAGAGAAGGTTATATATGATGTGCTGGGATTGGTTTCAGAGTTAAATAACCGTGTCAGTTATATGTATCTCCATTCCGTTCTTGATGAATTTCATGATGCACAGGATCAGTCAGATGTAGTTATGGAAAATGATCTGGAAGAGAAGGAGGCAATTAATGCGGTACAGGCTAACGATCTGGTTGCGCTGGTGCCGGTGACAGAAATGACAGTGGTAGAGTATAACATTGAGCCGGTGGATATCTCAGAGTACATGTCAAAGAATGTGGAGCTGACAGGTCAGGTGGGTACGAAATATATGGAATATTTAACGGCCAGTGAGGAGGATCATCAGAAGCTGAATGAAGAAGCAATGGCGCTAATGACGGAAATGGGGAATATGGACAGTATTATGGGCGGCATTAATCTTGCTGTGGACGGTGAAGGAAACTCTGTTTATCAAAATGGGGCGGAAGAACTGGGGAAGTTATTTGAGGAACATAATACGGCTCTGGGAGAAAAGAAAGCAGAGCTGGATGAAAATGTGCTGGAAATATACGAGGATATTCAGAATTACTTTCTGGAATATGATAAAGCTGAAGCAGCTTATGAGAAGGAGTATGAACAAAAATACCTAAATACATTAAATGCTCTGGAAGCATTATTTAATGAATATCAGGCTAAGTATGCAACATTTTCGGTAGAAGAAATTCAGCAGATTAATAGTATAGTAGAACAGCAGAATGAGCAGCTGCAGGCACAACAGGAAATTATTAATGAACTGCAGGGACAGGCAATGACATTGTCAGCGGCCTTAGAAGAGGAAGCAGAAGGGGAGGAGGGAGAAAGTGTACAAACCTATGTGGAAGTTGAAGTGCCGGAAATTCAAACCTACTCCTTGCCGGAGACGGAAAATGAAAAGTTAAGTGAGCTACAGCAAAAAATGCAGGAGGTGTTAGCCGCTAACTATTATGTTTTCAGCGGATATCAGGTGGATGATGAAGGAATAGCTAAAACTGATGAAGAGGGAAATTATTTGGAGCTTTGTTTGCTTCTTTCCGAATATATGAAGGATCTCAAAGAGCCGGAAATTAGAGCTAAAGTCTTAGAGGAGCAGGTTGGAAATATAGAAGAGATGGATATTGCTGAGGCAACACAGATTGTAGATGAAGGAATTTTAATGCCTATACAGGAAAATGTGGATGCCTTTATCACGGCAGTGATGGATCAGTATGCTATTGAAAAGGAGCAATTGGGCAATTACAGTGAGGCAGTGATGGACTATAATCCGTTGGAGTACATCGATCATGATGAAATACAAAGTTTAACAGAACAAATGTATGACAATGGAGCCGACTTGTCTGAGGCGATTCTGGAGACTGACATTCAGCAGATGGAGTATGTAGGGGAGGTATATGAAGCTACACAAAATGACTTAAACAGTCTGCAGGAAAGTATCGTGCAGGCCAAGGAAGATTCAGACCGGGCAGTGGAAGAGGGCCTTGCAGAATTAAAGGATATTAAGAACCAAAACAGTGAGGAAAATCAATTAATATTATATGATTTTTCAAATAAGCTTCCATACACCAGATTGGGCAGCCTGGAGTACAGGCAGGCATATGAATTTATGGTGAATCCGCTGGGAACCACTCAGCTGGAAGGAATGGATACCGGTGCACAAGTAAACATCAATGATACCGTTAGACAGGAAAGCGACAGTGTCAACGTACAGTTAAACAAAAAAGAGGATTACAACAATATTGTAATGATAATCACAGGTATGATATGTGTGATAATTGTAGGAACTACAATTAAATACCACTTTCATAGAAAAGAAAATCCCCTTGAAGGGTAAATAAGTGAGGAAAGGAGGAAACAACATGGGATCAACATTGATGCTTGATTATGAAGCATTAGGAACAGAGGCAACTAAGCTGCAGACAGAGGGAGATAACATGAGCGATTGCATTGATAAAATCAGCAGGATCGTAAATGGACTTCCTGATATCTGGCAGGCTGAAACCGGAAGAAGATATGTGCAGCAATATGGGGAGTTGGAACCCAGTTTGAAAGAGACAGTACAGTTAATCAGCGATATGGTAGCACAGATGAATCAGATCGCAACCAATTTCCAGGATACAGATACCGGAATGGCAGGACAAATGTAATATGTGTGTTTTGTTGCGGGGCATTTATGCAAATCCCTTAAATACGAAAATGCCCCGCAGCAATAACCAAAGATATCACCGCAGGGGAACAGTTATGAAATTTGGGAAAGTGATGCTAATCAGTATATTGGCGATAGGGATTGTATTAAGACCATTGAGTGTAAAGGCTTCCGAGATTAATGAGATAAGACAGGTGGAAGAGGAAGCA
>JAUNGK010000014.1 GCA_030524555.1 Bacillota bacterium
GATGGCATTCCCATTTGAGGGGAAGATGGCATTTCTGCCGCCGGCGGTATGTAAGGCGCGGGTTCCGGCTCTGGCGCCGGTTCCTCCTTGGAATCCTGAGTGGAAATAAAGGTATCATACAAGCTCTTCGCAAAATCAATAGGATACAGCTGCATAATCGTACTGTCTACCAAATCATCGATCTGCATTCTGAAAGCAATCTTTACAAAGGTTCCCTCCAGAAAAGGAGCTATTTCTCCTGCCTTCTTAAATTCATTCAAATTCACAAGGCTTGCATCCGGAGGGCTGATATCAATCATCTTTCCAAGCATGGTAGACATTGATGTGGCTGCCGAACCCATCATCTGGTTCATCGCCTCCGAAATTGCGCTTAAGTGAAGTTCTCCAAGCTCACCTTCAATGTTGCTTCCGTCTCCACCCATCATCAAATCCGTAATAACCTTTACATCATGCTCCTTAAGTACCATAATGTTAGATCCGTCCAGACCTGATGTATATCTGATTTGTATAAAGACACAGGGCCTTTCATAATTCCCAACTACCACATCCCAGTTAGCAAGTGTAACTACCGGAGTGGTAATGTTTACCTTTCGATTTACAAGGGAATATAAAGTGGTCGCCGACGATCCCATACTGATATTGGCAATCTCGCCTATGGCATCTCTTTCATCAGATGTAAGCAGGCTTTCATCTATATCTACCACTTCCTCTTCCACAGCTGCCGGCTGTGCTTCTTCTGTCCCTTCGGACAAATCCATGCCGCTTAATAAAGCATTTATTTCATCCTGTGACAGCATTCCATCCATGTCTTACTCCCCCTCTCTGATTACCGATGTAATCCGTACTGCGTAATTGTCCTTGCTGGAACCGGGAAGTGCGGTAAATTTTTTGATATTTCCCACATAAACATCCAACTCCGTTTCCACTTTTGTATCAAGCCTGATAATATCACCGACCTGCAGATTTAAGAAATCATCCACAGACACGCAGCTTTGACCAAGTACGGCTTTGACCGGTACATCTATTCTCTTAATGAGCGATTCAATGTGCTCTTCATAGTTTACAGTATCATTTTTTTGCATCGTTGAGAACCAGTATTTGGTGTTCAACTTATCCATTACATCTTCCAGCGTAAAGTAGGGAAGGCAGATATTCATAAAACCTTCCGCATCTCCGATTTTAACATTCATGGAAACAATAGCAATCATGTCGCTGGGGGCAATCACCTGCGCAAACTGTGCATTGGTTTCTATTCTCTCCATCATTGGTTCAATGTCAATAACATTTCTCCACGGCTCCCGCATCAGCTGCATACAGACAACCATCAGCTTCTGAAGGATCGTCATTTCTATCTCCGAAAAGTCTCTTGACTTTTCAAGAGGTACTCCCTGCCCGCCCAGCATTCGGTCAATCATGGCAAAACCAAGATTGGGCGACAGTTCAATAATAATATTACCGTTTAATGGTTTAAAATCTACAATACCGAGAATAACCGGGTTGGATAAGGCATTGGTAAATTCCGAAAACGTAACCGTCTCAGAGCTTGCCACCATAACCTGTATATTCTTTCGAAGATATACCGGAAGATTGGTAGATATCAGCCTTCCGTAATGCTCATAAATTATTTCAAGTGTTCGTAAATGCTCCTTGGAAAACTTCGCAGGCCTCTTGAAATCATAATCCTTTACCTGCTTATCTCCTGCCTCCTGCATCTGATCCATGTCCAATTCGCCGCTGCTGAGCGCTGCAAGCAAATTGTCAATCTCACTTTGAGACAATACCTCGCCCACGAGTTTTCACCTCCTTCGTTTCTGCCGTTATTATTCCGTCAATAAAACCGTCCATGTGCGGCATCTACTGATAGAGCGTGCTGCTGAATGATACATCAAAAATAAAGTCCGAATCAAAAAGCTTTTGAATTCTTTTTAAGATATCGTCTGTTACCATTTCCTGGTTTTCTTTTATTTCATCCACCGTATACTGGCTTACTGCCTCTATAATCTGTCCCTTAATCAGATCCTCCCTGGTGGAAAGATCAGCTCCGTATGTCTTATAATCCTTATGCTTGGTATTCATGGAAAAAGTTACAGAAAGAATTGCAACGTGATCCTTCTCATCCACCGTACCGTCTTCTGTAACGCCCTTCTTTAAAATAATCGTCAGATCGGAAATCGTATAGGGCTCCGTCTGATCCATGGGCACCGCAGCCTCCTCTTCCTCTGCATCATCTCCCAGCTCCAAGCTGATGGCCGATGCAATATCCGTTACAAGCGCTGCCGTCTTTTTATTGGTGCTTACTACACTGAACATCATAATTGATGTTAAAACAATGTTTACAATAAGAAGCGCCAGTATCACAATTGAAATCAGATTTTTCTTCATAATTCTTTAACCTTTCCCCTCTTATTCATAAGAGCTCAATGTATTATACACTTTAATTTCCACTCTTCTGTTGCGGGCTCTGCCCTCCTCAGTAGAATTATCTGCAATGGGTGCGTATTCGCCCCTTCCCGAATGCTTAACCCTGCTCATATCCAACGTCGTATTCTCTTCGAGATAATAAAAAACCGAAAGTGCACGTCCGCTGCTAAGCTCATCATTATTGGAATACTTTGCACCTGACATAGGCACATTGTCCGTATGCCCTTCAATCTCAATATTGCCTTCGCTAAATCTTTGAAGAATGATGCCAAGCTGATTCATCAGCGGCAGCGCTTCCTCCTTAATAACCACGCTGCCCGAATCAAACAGCAGGGCGCCGTTTAAGGTAAGCTGAACATACTGTGCTGTAAATTCTATGTCAATTTCCTTATCTAAATTCTTCTCTTTAACTGCTTCCTCAATCTTCTCTGCAAGCTCCTCTGATTCCTTCAGCTTAGCTTCCTCCATCACTTCGTTAGCAGACTCCAAATCCTCCGGAATAGTCTCTCCCTCTGCATCCCTGCCAGTGCTGTTAATATAGTCATCCAGTTCATTCAACTGGCTGACCCCCATACTGATCAGGACTCCATCGCCTATGGCTGTGGCTCCTGCGGAAAAAATGCTGAAGGTCTGGTTAAAGGACGCTGCCAGAAGTTCAAATTTCTGGGCATCAATACTGGACATGGAAAACAGCATGACGAAAAAGCAAAGAAGCAGGTTCATCAAGTCCGCAAATGTGGACTGCCATGCCGGAGCGCCTTTAGGCGGCTCGTCCGGTTTCCTTTTAGCCATTCTCTTCTTCACCTCCATCAGCCTGAACGATCCGGTCTCCCGGTGCTAGGAAGGATTTTAACTTTTCTTCTATAACTCTGGGGTTTTCTCCTGCCTGAATAGACAAAAGCCCCTCTATCATAATTTCTTTCAGCATAATCTCGTTGGCATTATTCACCTTCAGCTTACCTGCAACCGGAGCGCATATCCAGTTGGCAAGCAGTGAACCGTACAGGGTAGTAATCAGCGCCACCGCCATGGAAGGACCGATAGAGGAAGGATCATCCATCTCATAAAGCATGTTAACCAGACCTACCAGCGTACCGATCATACCCCACGCAGGTCCCATTGCCCCAAGATCTTCCCAAAAGCTGATCTTCTTTTTATGTCTGTCCTCTATACTGATTAACTCTGTCTCCAAAATTCCGCGGACCAGCTCCGGATCTGTGCCGTCCACGATGAGCAGAATTCCCTTTTTCATGAACTCATCATCCAACTCACCCGCTGCCTCCTCTAATGAAAGGAGGCCTTCCTTTCTGGCAACATTGGATAAATCAATAATTTTCTGAATCATGCCCTTAACGTCCATGGAAGGAGATTTAAAAATCAGTAAAAAGCTCTTTAAACCACCCAGATAATCAGACAGGGTATTGGATGCCAAAATAGCAAAAAAGGCACCGCCGAACGTAATAACTGCCGACGGGAAATCCAAATAACGATCCATATTCGCAACACCGGCATTGTCAATAACTCCGTACGCAAACATTACAAAGCAAAGCACAATGCCTAAAATCGACGCTAAATCCACAATTCTCACCTTTTTTTACGTTAATTCGCAAAAATGTCCCTTCTATATGATTTTACAAGATTTTTTATCTCTTGTCTACTTTCTTTTACAATTATTTTTCTTCCCGTAGTAAAGGCAATAACCGTATCCGGTGTTTCCTCCACTAATTCAATAAGGTCAGGATTTACCAAAACCTTACTACCGCTTATTTTCGTCAGTTCAATCATTTCTTCATCCTTTTAATGCTGCTTTGAAACGGTTAAAGGGAACCCCACCAAAAAACAGGTTCCCTTTCCACCGTATGAACTTATATTCCCCTGGCTATTCGCAGGTATTTAAGCAGACGCCATACGCCTGTTTATTATCGTTTCAGATTGGTCAGCTCTTCAAGCAGTGTATCTGAAACCGTAATAATACGGCTGTTTGCCTGAAAACCTCTCTGTGTAGTGATCATTTCCGTAAATTCTGAGGAAAGATCTACATTACTCATTTCCAATACGCCGGAATTCATATATCCGCCGCCTTCTGTAATATCCTGTCCGATTCCATCGAAATCTCCCGAGTTCATGGTTGCCGCATACAGGTTATCGCCCTCCTTGGAAAGACCGGAAGGGTTAGGGAATGTTGCAACTGCAATCTGTCCCAGGGTTCTAGATTGACCGTTATCATAGGATGCTGTAATAAGACCATCCTTTGCAATACTGATACCGCTCATTTCACCTAAGGGACGTCCTGATCCCAGTCCGCCCTCGCCGCCCTTTAAAGCGCCGATGGTAGAGACACCGTTTACATTGTAATTCCCTGTAGCGGAAAAATCAATGGTAACATTTGTGAAATTGGCAGCAGCACCGCCTGTTGCAAACTGCAGTATTGTAGAGCTTGATCCCGCAGCTCCTACATATTCAAAGGTACCTTTTCCCTGTGTAAACTTCAGGCTTACGGCGTCTTCAACTGTTATAGGCTGGCCATTTTCATCAGTACCAGCCGTTATATCCCCGCCGAATGTAATTGCATTCCCCAGATCCGTCTTCGTATCAGTTCGTAAGCCCTGATCATCATATGTGTACATAACACTCTTTCCGTTGGAGTCCAAAAGATCATCCATCTTCACATAGAAATCACCTGCATCACCGTCAACGGCGTGCACGCTCATTCTTACGGTATACATATAGCCCTGATTGTCATAAATTTCCAGGTTCATCATTCTTCCTTCTGGGCTGTTTATATCCGTATCGTACTTATCCACAACGCCGCTTACCGTTGCCTGTGTGGTTGCTTCTGCGGGATAGGTCATGTTGGCTTCTGTCATAATGCGAAGGGCAGATACGGTATCCTTCTTGATTTCTCCTGTCGTTTCGTCTACCTGCCATCCCATAACATTATATCCGGTACTGGTCATGGCAAGATTTCCCCGTCCGTCTACGTAAAAAGAGCCGTCTCTTGTAAAATAATTGCCGGAAGCATTGCCCTTACTTACTATAAAGAATGCATCTCCCGTGATCATAAGATCAAAAGGATCGTTGGTTGTCTGTGTAGCACCCTGTCCGGAAATCGCTGTTTTAATTGCGCTTGTTTTGGAACCAAGACCGATCTGTCTTGCGTTGATACCTCCTACGCCTGTAACTGCATTGGCGCCGGAAGCTGCCTGTGTAGTCTGATACATCAAATCACTGAATGTCATGGATTGTGACTTGTATGCCGTGGTATTAACGTTAGCGATATTGTTACCGATAACGTCCATTCTTGTCTGGTGCGTCTTAAGACCTGCTACACCAGCAAATAATGATCTCATCATAATGAAATGACCTCCTTAAAGTCTGTTGCCGTACTTCGTTCCGTCTGTCAGTCGGGAACTATAAGCCTCCAAAAGGTCCGGCTATATAATTACGGCTCCGTCAATATTAGTAAATACATTTTCCGCTGCGTCCTGCTGATTCATGGCCGTTACCACCGTACTGCTTGGTATATTCACGATAAAAGCCAATTGATCCACAATCACCAGCGATTCCTTAATTCCTTTCGCTCCTGCCTTCGCAGCACCTTCCTCCAATCGATCCAGCTGATTTTCGGTAAGTTCAATGTTCCGATCCGCAAGCCTGCTTGCTGCATGCTTGGAAAATCTCACCTGACCGGAGTTTTTTATGCGGCTGCTTTCTAAAATTTCCTGAAAGCTTTTTCCGTCAGACGCCTTTACCGGAGCATTGCTTTTATTCTGGTTCAGGTACTGATCCTGCAGCTGCTCAATGGAAAGGAACGGGTTATTTTGAATTTTCATCCTTTCTCCTCCTTGAGTAATCGCTACGCATCCTGCTTTCTGCTACTCTCCATCGGGAACTGTTTCGGCAGGCTCATCACCCTCTGTATTTTCGCCATCAGTTTCCTCAGCGCTGTCATCTCCCTTATTTGCCTTTGCCGCCTCCTCAAGCTCTGCAATACGCTCTACATACTTTTGAAGCTTTTCGATATAATCGTTGGCAATGAAAGACTGCTGATAGGATGTCATGTTATTAAAGCCGCTTTGCAGGCTTTCCACGCTTTCCTTATCATCAAGTGTTAAGTTTTCAAGAGAAGGAAGCTTATTCATCGCCTTAGCAAAAGCAACTCCAAGTTCAAGCGCTGTCTGATAGCTGTCGTCAATGACTGCCTTCACGTCATCTGCTGAATAAAGAGTACCGTCGATGGAAACATAAGCCTTGTTATTCTCATAAGTCACATATTCCACCATGCCCTGTACGGCCTTGGTATCTCCGTTTGAATCTGTGGTTTGAACCTCTACCTGCTTACCTACCATTGAGGAAGCTCTTACAAGCTCCATGGTTGCTGCCATATTCTGCATCTGCTCAACCTGTGAAAAGGTTGCGTACTGTGATATGTACTCCGTATTTGACGTAGGCTCTAACGGATCCTGATACTTCATCTGCGCTACTAAGAGCTGCAAAAATGCATCCTTATCCATTCCGTTACTTGCTGCCGCTTTCTTAACGGATGTTTCCGTAGCGGTTTCAACAACTTTTCCGTCTTTTACAATTGCATCTACTGCCATTCATTCTCCTTTCTGTGCGTTCCTGTCTCATGCAGGTTTTGCACCTATTATGCTGTGTAGTCCACCGTATTACCGTTTACCTCCATCATTCGGGCGCTTAACAGCTCCTCCTCGCTGGCCTGTTCCTCAAATAACGCATCCAGATCATTTAAATTGATCCGTCTCGGCGTCCTTTGACGGCCTTCAGAATCAGAATTCTGTCCTCTTCCCTGTCCCTGCCAGAGATTACTTTCAAATCCGCGATTTTCTACGGTAACCTGCACTGCTTCTACCTTTACTCCCTGATCCTTCAAGCTTTCCTTCAGTTCTACGATCTGGCTCTCAATGGCTGCTTTTACCGTTTCATTCTGTACCTGAAACTGTGCTGTAATTTCGCCGCCCTTAGATGAAATCTGAACATGTACGTTTCCAAGGCTGGCCGGATGTAACTGCATTTCCAACTGATCCATCCCCGGTTTAAGCTGAATTCTCATGTAATCCATGATCTGATCCATAATATCCTGTGTCTGGCTGCTAAAAAATGTTCCCGTCTGTTCTACAGGCGCCGCTTCGCCAGCCTGTGCCTTATCTTGAATAATGGCATCAATCATGGGATTCCCGGTATGTCCGCTTTCGCCGAACTTTCCGTTGTTTTCGCTGCTTTGCTTATGATCTTCCTGGGACATAGCAGCTTTTGTTTCTGTTTCCTGTGATACGGTTCCAATCGTTTTGTCCACGTTTCCGCTTTCATCAGTGACAAGCTTAACTGTCTCTCCCGCAGTCTTTACTTCTATTGTCACCTGTGATGTCTTATGATCTGCTCCATCTGCCTCCATGTTGAAAGCATTCTGCTGATCTGCCGCAGCGCCGGTTTCTAAAGCATCCGTTTCCACGCTCTGCACTTCTTCCAATATGCTCTGCAATTCTTCGGAATTGACCCCCAGCTCCTTCATTAAGTCTTCTCCGGCATTTCCGGCCAGCTGTAAGATATCCTGCAGCTTTGCAAAAAGCCCTTCATCCGTAAGAAGCGCTGAAGCATCCTCGCCTGAAATCGTAAGCACCAGCTGGGTCAGGCTTGCAGGATCCAAAAGAGAATATACGGTAAGTCCAAGCTCTTCCATGGCTCTTGCCACATCTTCCTCGGATATCCCCAGTTCCTTTGCAATATCCGAAACAAGCTCCTCTCCCGTTTTCTTTACTGCGTCCAAATGCTCGTCTGCCGTCTCAGTCTTTGCTGACCTGTCAGTTGTCTGTGCTGCTTTCACCATATCCCTGCGGCTATGATTTACATCACCTGCCGCTTCCTTGTGGCTTTTAGGCGCTGCAGACGTTCTGCCTGTTACGTCAGTTCCGCCGCTCCTGGTTTTTGACATCACGTCTCCAAAACTGTTTGTCTGGTTCGTACCACCCGTCTGTGTGAGATTTTTGCCGCCCACGAAATTCATCAGGGCGCCCACACCCTTTACAGGTGCACTTGTCATTCACATTCCTCCATTCTTTATAAGCCTATGGCTCTTTTTCAAGGTACAATATATATATCGGTTTAAGGCGCAGACTTCTTAAGACTCGGGGTCCATTATTTTGGTGAGTCTTGCTGCAATTTCAGGGTCCATAGCCGCCAAAATTGCACCTCTTTTATCCGCCTCCATTGCACCCAGTATCCTCGCCGCTAAATCCAGATTGTCGGTCATTTCCTCCATAATCGCAGCAGCAGCCTTGGGCTTCATCTCAGAATATGCCTGGGCATATTCCTTGATCTCGTCGCTTTCCTCTATTTCCTGTATCACCTGCTTATACAAATATTCTGCAGTAGCAGGATCCATTTCTTCGTAATATTTCCGGTATTCTTCTATGCCCGGTCCCTTATCTGCATAGACAACCTCTTCGTAAAATTCCGTTTTAATTCGTTGGAACTCTACCTGACTGTCCTCAAAGGTCTTAAGACGTTCCACCTCTGCCTTCAGCTCATTCACCTCATCAGAGCTTGTGCTTTCCGCTGACTGCGCTCTCTCAAGCTCTAATTCCAGCTCTTTGATATAGTCCACTGCTTCCCGCAGATTACTGTAACCGCCATATTCCTCGCTCTCTTCATCGCTCACCGCCACCTCGGTATTCTTCGGCAGGATAAGATTCAAAACCGGTACATCCTTCAAAACCGGCGTAAGTACATTGGTTCCGAATCCGCCAAAATCCAGCTTTACAACCAGACACAAAATAGCGATCCAAATCAGCACGATGACAAAGGTGACCATAAAAACAGAGCCGGTATTCGCTTCCTCCTCATCAGAGAGCTCCGATGCCCGGCTGGCAATTTCCTTTGCTCTGGCCTTTGCTTCCTTCCGCTGTGCCTTCTGCTCGCTTTTTAGTTTTTTCTTTTCTTCCTTAAGACGCTGTTTTTCCAATTTGGCATCTTCAGGCGTCATTCCTTCATCCAATGGCATATTAAGTCCTACTCTTTCTAAGCCTTCCGGCTGTGGGTATAGCTGGTCAGCTCATCTACTTCCTTAGCCTCTTTGGCATTTTCTTCATGCACAAACACTTCAAAGGCCTTCTCTCTCAGCCTTTCATGGGTCTTGCTTTCCTGCATAGCTTCCTGGAGCCGCATCCTTGCATCTTCCAGCTGCTCCTGTGCCTGAATGACCCTCTTTTGCTGAAACAGAATGAATTCCTCCATTCTGTTAATAGCCTCCTTGTTCTCCATGATTTCCATAACCTTCAGGCTGTCCTTACGCAGGATTCTTCCCTGTTCCTCATAATCAGCCTTTCTGTCTGTCAAAATCCGGAGCTTTTCTTCCTCCTCATCAAGATGCATTTTGGCAGAAGCAAATTCTGTTTTAGCCTGCTCCTCCAGCTTAACCTTGATTTCCAGAATGCTCTGCATCCGATAGATAAATTTTGCCATTTACCGCTCCGTTTCTGGTGATTACTCTTCCAGACCCTCATCAAAAATTCCTTTAAGTAAAGACAGGGTTTCCTCATAATTGAACTTATCGTTCACATCCTGCATCAAAAATTCATTAACCTCTTGTATCTTCTGTATTGCGTAATCAATTCCCGGATTGCTTCCCGCCTTATAGGCTCCGATATTAATCAAATCCTCAGCTTCGTTATAGGTAGCAAGAACATTCTTCAGCTTGCCGGCATAGGTTTTATGCTCTCTGCTTACAATCTGGCTCATGCATCTGGATATGCTTTGCAGCACATCCACCGCCGGATAATGATTCTTGTGGGCAAGCTTTCTGTTCAGCATAATATGGCCGTCCAGAATACTTCTGGCCGTATCGGTGATAGGCTCATTAAAATCATCACCGTCCACAAGCACCGCATAAAGCCCGGTGATAGACCCCTTATCAGAGCATCCCGCACGCTCCAAAAGCTTAGGCATCTCAGAATAAACACTGGGCGGATATCCCCTTGATACCGGCGGCTCTCCGCTGGCAAGGCCGATCTCCCGCTGTGCCATGGAAAAACGGGTCAGATTATCCATCATAAGAAGCACATCCTTCCCCTGATCCCTGAAATACTCTGCAACAGCGGTGGCTGTCTGCGCCGCCTTTTTACGCTCCAGAGCCGGTCTGTCTGAGGTGGCAATCACCACCACGGAACGTTTCATTCCCTCCGGCCCCAAATCTCTTTCTATAAATTCGCGAACCTCTCTTCCCCGCTCGCCGATCAATGCAATCACATTTACATCCGCTTTGGTATTCCTTGCAAACATTCCCATCAGCGTAGACTTTCCCACGCCCGATCCTGCAAAGATCCCTATTCTTTGTCCTTTACCCACGGTAATCAGACCGTCCACCGCCTTCACTCCAAGGGTAAGCACATCACTGATAATCTTCCTGCTCATGGGATCCGGCGGACTTGCCTCCACCGAATACTCCCTGCCCGAAAAGATTATATCCTGGTCAGGGTTTCCAAAGCCGTCCAGAGTATGCCCCAGCAGACCATCGTCAACCCGAACCGTAAGGGGAGCCCCGGTATTTTCCACGCTGCTTCCGGGTCCGATACCTTCCACTTCCCGATAGGGCATCAGAAGCGTCTTCCCTTCACGAAATCCCACCACCTCTGCCGGTGTAGGGTTCTTTTCTTCGCTCCCTGCCCCCGGATAAATCATACAGATGTCTCCCAGCTTCGCTCCGGGACCCGCAGATTCTATGGTAAGTCCTATTACATTAACAACCTTTCCCTTAAGCTTAAAAAGATTGTCATTCATTACATTTTTGTATTTGCCAAAATCAATTTCCGGTACCAACAATTTATTTTCCACCCTTATAGGAAAGTAACATTAATTTCTTGGAAAGCTCAGAAAGCTCCGTTCCCAAAGAACAGTCATATACTCCACTTTCAGTCTCTATCATACACTGGGAAGGCGCCAGCGTCATATCAGGCACAATCTCAACCCGCTCCGCCGGTGTCCCTGACCTTTCAAGAAGCTCCGCCTTTGCACTGTTCACCTCGGGATAGTCCTCCCTGGCCACATGCACAATCATGTTTCCCGATATATCAATCCTTTGCATGGCATCAGCAAGAAGTGAAACTACCAGCTGATGATAATCGCTTAAATCCACCTTAAAAATATGCTCGTAAATTTGCGTCAGGTTTTTTACGAACTCCGGTTCCAGCTCCTTAACCTTAGAAAGATAATCCTGCTCCAACTGCTTTTCTTTGGCAGCACATTCTTCCCTCAGGGCTGATACCTCCTGCATTCCCTGCTGATAGCCGTCCTGATAGCCCTGATCGCTTGCCTTCTTCAGGGTCTCCTCCCGCAGATTGTCTATCTCCGCCTGTGCATTCTCCTTCAGCTGGCCTATCTGCGCCTGCACTCTTGAAAGCTCCTCTTTTGCAGCACTCAGTTCCTGCTTTACTCTGTCAAGTTCCTGTGCGGAAGCGCTTTTCAATACAGCCCTTTCACTGTCCGGATCCAAAAGCGTATCTATGGACTCTGCCGAAAGTCCTGTTGAAAACCCGCCGCTTTCTTCCTCGCCCTCCGGAAGCATTGGCTGATAGTTATTCATCCTTGCCGTATTTTGAAGCTTTTGTTCTATTAATTCATTGCTGTTGATCACACGGGCATCATCATTGATAACCACCCAGCCCGCCTTAAACAAATTACTAGACAATAATCTCGTCACCTCCACCTCTGGAAATGACAATTTCTCCTGAATCCTCTAGCTTTCTGATAATATTTACAATCTTCTGCTGTGCCTCATCAACATCCTTCATACGCACAGGTCCCATAAATTCCATATCTTCCTTGATCATAACAGCAAGACGCTTGGACATATTGTTGAAAATCGCAGCCTGAACCTGCTCATTGCCGCCCTTCAGTGCAAGCGCCAGATCATTGTTGTCCACATCACGCAAAACTCTTTGAATTGCACGGTCATCCAGAAGCAGAATATCTTCAAATACAAACATTTTCTTTCTGATCTCATCAGCAAGCTCGGGTTCTTCAATCTCCAGTGTCTCCATAATGTGCTTCTCTGTACCGCGATCAACCGTATTCAAAATATCTACCACAGCATCCACGCCGCCGATAATGGTATAATCCTGATTAACTAAGGATGCAAGCTTTGACTCCAGCACCTTCTCAACCTCCTTAACTACCTCCGGACTGGTTCTGTCCATCACAGCGATACGCTTTGCCACATCAGCCTGTCTGTCAGGAGGCAGTGAGGATATAATAGCCGCTGATTGCGAAGGCGGAAGATAGGATAAAATAAGCGCTATCGTCTGTGGATGCTCATCCTGTATAAAGTTAAGCAGCTGTGCCGCATCTGTTTTACGCACAAACTCAAAGGGCTTAACCTGCAGTGACGCAGTCAGCTTGCCGATCACGTCCATTGCCTTTTCGGAACCCAAAGCCTTTTCCAAAAGCTCCTTGGCATAGGAAATACCACCCTCAGCAATATACTGCTGGGCAAGACATACCTGATAAAATTCATCAATGATCTCTTCCTTTACCTGAGGGGTAACACTTCTTGTATTTGCAATTTCCAATGTCAGTTCTTCTATTTCTTCTTCCTTCAAATGTTTAAAGATTGTTGCAGACTTTTCCGGGCCTAACACAATCAAGAGAATTGCTGCCTTTTGAAGTCCTGATATTTTATCCTCGGAATATCTGGGCATACCCTTTTCCTCCCCAAACCGTATTTTACACTTTTAACCCCAATCCTCATTCAGCCAGTTGCGCAAAAGGCTGGCTGCTGCCTCGGGGTTCTCCTCTACAAATTTTTCTATCAACTTTCTGGTCTCAGATATCTGTTCCATTCCCAGATCCTCCAGTTCAAGCTCCGGCTGTGATTGAAGCAGTGTCTCCACCGAAAGTTCCTCCGGCTGCTCCGTACGCTTGTCAGAGCGCATGCTTCTAAGCACTACGAAAGCAAGCAGCGCTAAAATGATTACTATTAAAGCAATCTGCATGATATCAGAGCCCGATATATTAAGACCTTCTTTATCAAAAAATACGTTTTCAGAATACGCCACAATAGCAATATTCTCCACAGGAAATCCTGTGGCCTTGGATACCACCTGATATAATTCATCAGGCACGGTTATCTGTGTTCTGGCCGCATTGGCAAGCTTATATTCCTCCCAGCTAATTCCATCCAAAAGTCCCTGTGATCTTACATCCTCTTCCCGAACCATATTCATGGTAGTAGCGGCAAGGGAAATGGAGGACTGGTCATAATTGATGGTTCCGGGGGGTACTTCCCTATCCGTAATACGCTCGCCGGGGAGATAATTATATTCCTCCTCCGTGGTCTCTGCACTGCTCTCCGCATTGTCCCTGTATTCATATTCCACTTCACCGTTAGAATCCGTACCCGGAACCTCTCCGCTTCCGTTTTCAGATGAGGAGCTGTAGGTTCTGCTGGAGGAAAGATATCCCTGAGAAGCGCCGTCAGGCACATAATACTCATGGTCTCTCACGGTAGAGGAAGAAAAATCCAAATCCAAATTAACAGCTACTTCCACCTTGTTAAATTCATTGGTTCCAAGAAGCACCTGTCTCACATCATTTTTAACCTTAGTTTCCCACTGGGATTTCACACTAAGCTGATTGCTTGCCGTACCGGTTGCGCTGTAGCTGTCATCACCACAGTAAAGCATGTTTCCTTCCGTGTCCATGATTACCACATTCGTAGGTGTTTTATTACCCATGGCAACAGCAGCCAGCTTGGCAATCCCTGCTGCTACATCTGTGCTCATTTCCTCTTTCAGTTCCAGAACCATTGAAACCGAAGAATCCTCTTTAGAAGCAATCAACGTTCCATCCTGCTCCGGCAGATAATAATCCACAGCAGCACTTTTTACCTGGGTAAACATGGTCAGGATATCATTGGCCATACGGCTTTCCAGATACAGCTCGTAGCGCTTTTGTTTGTCGGCCTCCGTAGTGGAAAAGCCTCCCTCCGTCACCTGGTCAATGGTATACGCATAGGATTGAATATCGTTGGATGCAAGAAGAAGAGTTGCCTCTGACTCCTGCTTTTTGTTGATTTTAATCTGGTATGCATCATTAGACACCTGATAATCCAGGCCTTCCGCTTCCAAAAGCTCTGACACCTCTGCCGCTTCCTTCTGACTGCTGCAGTTTAGGAGCACCGTGTACTGTGGTCTTGTCAAAACGGTAACCAAAATGACAAGGGCAAGGATGATTCCCGCCCCCGCTGATATGATAAATGTTTTTTGTTTCGTGGAAAACTTATTCCACCATTCGAGAATTTTATTTAAAAGATCCTTAAATCTATCCGCCATGATTTATCTTCCCCTGTTTGAACAAAGCCCTTATATCTGCATCTGCATTATTTCACGATACGCTTCCAAAAACTTGTCCCGTATCGCAACCGTATAGGATAATGCTGTAGATGCCTTCTGTAATGCAATGGTAAGCTCATGTGTATTTTCCGTCTCCCCCAGCGCCCATCGCAGTTCTTCATTTTCCGCATCGGAAAGATATGAGTTGGTAGTATTAAGATTTTCAATTGCCTTGTCAAAAAGGCTGGCAAATTCGCCTGTAGATTCTGCTGATCCCGCTATCTTGGAATTATCAACCGCTTCTCTGATTGCTCCTGAAGATATATTGTAAAAAGATGAAATATCCACTTATGTATCCTGCCTTTCCCAAATTTATGACTGACCGCTCATTTCAAGCCCCTTCATGGCAATGCTCTTACTTGCATTGAAAGCCGTTGCATTTGCTTCATAGGAACGGCTTGCATCAATCAGGTTGGTCATTTCCGTAACGATGTTCACATTAGGATACAACACATAGCCGTTTTCATCCGCATCCGGATGTGAGGGATCATAGACCATATTCATCTGCGTCCAATCATCCTCTTCCACCCTGCCTACTCTTACGCCTTGTCCCTGATATGCACTGCTGGCGCTGCCGAGAAAGCTGCTAAAGGTTCCTACCTTCTGCCCGCGTTCCTCAAAGGTAACCACTTTACGTCTGTAAGGCGTTCCGTCCTGCGTTCTGGTGGTATTGGCATTAGCTACGTTCTCAGAAATAATATCCATCCGGTAACGCTGTGCAGTCATTCCGGATGCGTTAATTCCAAAAGAATTAAATATGCTCATTTAAACTCCCCCTTTACTTCATCACCATTTTAAGATTGCTGAATTCCTGATTAATGCTTCCGATCAAACCGTTATACTTGATCTGATTGGACGCCAGCTCAACGCCCTCTGTATCAATATCTACATTATTGCCGTCAAGCCTGTAGGAAAAATTGGCCGAATCCGTATATACTCTTGCTTCCAGCTCCGTACTGGTTACATGTGATACCTTACTGTCTACCGTTTCATATCTGGAATTTCCCAGTGCCCTGCGAAGCTGTGATTCAAAATCTATATCCTTCCGCTTGTATCCCGGCGTATCCACATTGGCAAGATTATTAGAGAGAAGCTCATTCCTCTGCCACGACGCATCTGCCGCCTTTCCAAGTACATTCACATAATCAAAGACATTACTGTTAAGCATCTTGCAGCTCCTTTCTTCTGAATACCGGCTTTCTAAAACCTTCTTCAGGGCATAATACACATACCTTATTTTATTATAGATAATTTGACTAAAAAAACAAGTTCTTTTTACAAAAAGCATACAAAAGCATTTAAAAAAAATGCTCCAAAAAAGTCGAAAAAGAACCTATGAAAGCATCATAAATCCTTTTAATTTCTAAATAATCCATTAATCCTCTATTCTGTTATAATTTCTCAAATATCAGCTTATAATTTCAAAATTTATTTCAGATTTTCCTTTTTGAGCTTTTCCACTTCATCAAAAACCATATCGTTTAAAACCTTGATATAAGTTCCCTTCATTCCTGACGAACGGGATTCGATTACACCTGCACTTTCAAACTTACGCAGGGCATTTACAATCACCGAACGGGTAATTCCTACCCTGTCAGCAATTTTGCTGGCTACAAGTATACCCTCCATACCGCCCAATTCCTCAAAAATATGTACCACTGCCTCCATTTCCGAATAAGAAAGGGTATTAATTGCTGATTTAATAACCGCCAGCTTCCGGCTTTCCTCGGCATTTTCCTCATTCACTGCACGGAGCATTTCAAGACCCACCACTGTAGTTCCGTATTCACACAGAATAATATCATCAATATCATACTGCTGCGCACATTTATAAATAAACAGCGTTCCCAGCCTCTCTCCCGCAATCTCAATGGGAGTAATAATTGCCTGAAAGCGTTTTACGTCTCCCTCCTCAAACCCCAGCGTCTCAAGATTAACATTCTCTTTGGTTGAAAGAATCGCAAGAAGCCTTTCATTCAGCATAGCATCAATAAAACCGCCGACCTGGTCCACAATAAGCTCTGTAATGGAGTCCACCCCTTTACTGTCTCCCACACCTAAAACCTTGCCCTTTTTGCTGATCACAAGCACATTGGAGGACAATATTTCGCATAGCACCGAACAAATGTCGTTAAAGACAACCTTGCTGGAATTATTATTGTGTAAAAGTTTACCGATTTTTCTAGTTTTATCCAGTAACTGTACGCTGCTCATGCTTCCCCTCCTGTAAACTATGTTTAATGTATTGTATCACAGGATTGCAGCAATTTCAATCACTCGTTAAAAATTTCCAAATAATTTCGTTGATTTGCTGAAATTTTCTGAATTATTTGTCAGTTTCAGATTTTATAGCTGTCACATAGCCGCAGCTGCTGTCCATACAGGCAAGCTTATTTCCCTTGTAAAGAAGCATGGAACCGCAATTAGGACAATTTCTGCCTGAGGGCTTTTGCCATACCATAAAGTCACACTCCGGATTACCTACGCAGCCATAATATTTTCTGCCTTTTTTGGTCTTTTTAAGTACAATATCCTTGCCGCATTTCGGGCAGGCCACTCCGATTTTTTCATAATAAGGCTTGGTATTTCTACATTCCGGGAAACCGGGGCAGGCCAGAAACCGTCCGTGAGGACCGTATTTAATTACCATCTGCCTTCCGCAAATGTCACATACCTCATCTGAAACCTCGTCCGCAATGTCAACCTCTTTCAGCTCTTTTTCCGCAATCTGTACTGCCTCATCCAAATCCGGGTAAAAATTGGATACCACCGTCTTCCAATTGACGCTTCCTTCCTCCACGCCATCAAGAAGAGCCTCCATATTGGCAGTAAAATTCACATCAACAATACTTGGGAATGCATCCTTCATCATATTGTTGACCACCTCGCCAAGCTCTGTCACATACAGATTTTTATTTTCCTTTGTCACATATCTTCTGGCTAAAATCGTTGTAATGGTAGGCGCATAGGTACTGGGGCGGCCAATGCCCAGTTCCTCTAAAGCACGAACCAGGGAAGCCTCCGTATAATGAGGAGCAGGCTGTGTAAAGTGCTGTTTTTCCTCCAGTTCCTTCAAGCTAAGCTCTGTTCCCACATCTATACCCTTAACCAGCGTGTTTTCCTCTTCCTTGTCATCCTCCTGTGTGTAGACGCTCGTAAAACCGTCAAACAGCAGTCTGGAAGCCGCTACCGTAAATCGATGCTCTCCTGCATGAATTTTAATGGATGTGGTCTCGTATTTCGCCGCCTGCATTCTGCTGGCAGCAAAACGCTTCCAAATCAATTGATACAGTCTGAACTGATCCCTTGATAAGGATTCCTTAATCTCTATAGGGATTCTGTTAATATCCGTAGGACGGATCGCTTCATGGGCATCCTGAATTTTCTTGCCGCCTGAAACCGCCTGTGATTTCCCGGCAGCATACTTTGATCCGTAATTTTTCGTAATATATTCCCAAGCCACAGCTTCTGCCTCATCGGATACTCTGGTAGAATCCGTACGAAGATAAGTAATAAGGCCTATTGTTCCGCTGCCTTTAATCTCCACGCCTTCATAAAGCTGCTGGGCTAAACGCATAGTCTTTTGAGTGGAAAAATTAAGCACCTTGCTGGCTTCCTGCTGCAAAGTGGAGGTTGTAAAGGGAAGGGGCGCCTTTTTGGTTCTCTCGCCCTTCTTCACTTCTCCCACAACAAACTCGGCATTCTTAACATCCTTAACGATAGCATCCAGCTCTTCCTTAGAGGAGATAGATGCTTTTTGTCCGCATCTGCCATAATATTTGGCAGTCAAAGGTTTCTTTTCGCCCGGCACATTAAAGGATGCATCCAGCGTCCAATATTCCTCCGGTATGAAGCTGCTGATCTCATCTTCCCTGTCACAAATAATGCGCAGTGCCACCGACTGCACTCTGCCCGCACTTAAGCCTCTTTTAATCATTGCCCACAAAAGAGGAGAAATACGGTATCCTACCATTCTGTCAAGAACACGTCTTGCCTGCTGGGCATCCACCAGATCCATATTAATCTCCCTGGCGTTTTTCAAGGATTCCTTCACCGCATTTTTGGTAATTTCATTAAAAGTAATACGATAAACCTTTTTATCCTCAAGCTTTAATGCCTTTAGAAGGTGCCATGATATCGCCTCTCCCTCACGGTCAGGGTCGGTAGCCAGATAGATTTTTTCCGCTTTCTTTACTTCTTTCCTTAAGTTAGCCAATATATCGCCTTTCCCGCGAATCGTGATATATTTAGGCTCATAATCGTGCTCTACATCAATCCCCAGTTGACTTTTGGGCAAATCACGAACATGCCCGTTGCTGGCTGCTACCTCATAATTTGCACCCAAAAATTTTTTGATTGTCTTTACTTTGGCAGGTGATTCTACAATTACCAGATACTTTGCCATTCCATTTCCCCTATTCTTTCAAGTTATAACGTGCTCAACTATACACCACTTTTTCGACGCTGGCAAGTGAAAATTTTGTGACGCCGCTTTTCTTCTATATATATATGTTCCCAACAAAATAATTTTAACTCTGCCTGTCTCATATTATTTTCCCAATCCGCAAAACCGTAGATACCAATCAATCAATTCTTCTCCGTAAAGCATGGCGCAGAAAATTCCCACTGCCAGATACGGGCCAAAGGCAAGCATTCTGCTTTTTCCTTTAAGCTTCATAAGACTAATGTGAATAACACACCCCGCCACCGAACCTATAGCCAGCGCCAGAAGAATATTTTTCCACCCCAGCAAAAGACCTGCTGCCGCCATCAGTTTAATATCGCCTCCGCCAATCCCTTTTCCTTTGGTAATCAAATAGATCAAAAGAAAAAGACCGCTTACCGTCAGCATCCCAATCCCATACTGATACCAGTCAGGCAAATCCAAAAGCATTCTGAAAAATCCCATTACTCCTATGAAAAGAGGACAGACAGGAGGGATTTCATAGGTTCTGATATCCACCACCGATGCTGCCAATAGTGCAGACACAGAAAGGCAGTATAGAGCGCTTACCAGATGATATCCCGCCACATGCACAATCCAAAGATACAAAAAGCCGTTTGCCAGCTCCACAAGCGGATACTGCAGTGAAAGCTTTCTCCCGCAGCTTCTGCATTTTCCCTTTTGAATAAGAAAGCTTATAACCGGGATCAGCTCAAACCATCTGAGATTTACCCCACAGTAGGGACAGTGGGAAGGTTTACGCACAATATCCTCTCCTGCCGGCAGCCTGTAAATGCATACATTTAAAAAGCTTCCTATTACAATTCCAAAGATAAATATCCAAACATCAAACACTATGTATTCCATACACTCACCAAGCATCATTATTCCGCCGTAATCAGCGGATTCCCACTTTCCGAAATAACTACCACATCTCCACAGCTGCCATCCTGATCTATCTTTACAATGATCCTTGCAGCTTCCGGCGTGCGAAGTTCTGATACAATCCCGCTTTTAGGATCGGTCATAGCCCCGGCACTGTCATATCCAAGCTTTTGAGCCACCATTTCTCCAAATTCTCCCCTAAAATGCTCCTCCATATCCAGGCACAAAACTGTCCCCGGCTCCGGGCAGCCCCAATCTGCTTCCGCCTCCATTTGGGGATTCTCAAGCACCACAGAAATAGATTTTTTGATCGTATCCGCAAACTGCTGATCCGCAGATACCTTCAGCTTATTCATATAACCGGAAATCAGAGGAATCATAGCACATACCAAAAGTGCCATAATAGCAAGCGTTAAAATAAGCTCCACAAGAGAAAATCCACTGTTTTCATCCTCCAAAATTTCATACTGCAGCCACTCATATTTCAATCTCGTTCCTTCTTTAATCTCCGGAGGAAGAAGCGCCCTTGCCACCAGCTTAAGCTCATCACTTTCCGCATCCGTTCTCTTTAAATTTGCATAATCACCGTCAATGCTGACTACTTCATATAGAAATGTGTTCATTTTATTGCTTCCTCATCAAAACCAACTCGTTCCTTTGCCGACTATAATTAAATCACATCACTCCTTTTTGTGCAAGTCCTCACATAGCTTCCTGCCACCTGTCCTGCCTTTCCCTCCATACATAAATCAATAAGCTCAGAAAGCAGCCAAGGCAGCTCTGCCTGATGGCCGTCCCTTCTCATATCCGATAGCAGCTCATCTGCCGATCTGGGCGTAAAATCCAGATATTTCAAAACACCTTCTTCCCTGTCGGCTATGCGTTCCCCTGTGCAATCCTTTTCCTGACAGGAACTGTCCTGCTCGTTTCCTTCAAGCTCTATTTCCTTTCTGTTTATCAGTACGAAAAGCTCCTGCATTAAATCCTCCGGTGACAAAGCAATTCCCGCTCCCTGCCTGATCAGAAGATTGCACCCGTCACTTAATCGGTCCGTAAGCCTTCCCGGTACGGCATATACGTTTTTGCCCTGCTCAAGAGCCATATCTACGGTGATCCATGTACCGCTTTTCTGTCTTGCCTCCACCACAAGCAAAACATCCGAAAGCCCTGCAACGATACGGTTTCTTTCCGGGAAATTCTGTTTTCTGGGCTCTGAGCCGGGCGGAAATACAGACAAAATTCCCCCTCCGGTATCTATAATTTTTTCATAAAGGGGTCGATTGGAGACAGGATAGCAAATATCCACGCCGCAGCCCAAAACTGCAAAGGTTTTCCCTCCTCCGTCTATTGCCGCCTGTTGAGCAATCCCGTCAATTCCTCTTGCCATTCCGCTTATTATGGAAATTCCTCTTCCTGCAAGCCTGCAGCCAAAGGCCTCCGCCACACGCCTTCCGTATTCAGAGCATTCTCTGGCGCCTATAACAGCCACTGCCGGAGCCTTTTCAGGCGGCAGGCTGCCGATACAATATATTGCATAGGGCGGTTTCTTTATTTTCCTTAAGGAGGAGGGATATTCCTTGTCCTTGCAGGTAATAAATTCTATGCGCTTTTCCTTAAGCCCTTCATATTCCTTCTGCAAATCCCATTTTAATGAAAAAAGCTTAATTGCCCTTGCCATACCTTCGTCTATTATTTTACCCAGCTGTGCCTCATCCGCTTCATAGACTGCCCGCTCACTTCCAAAGGCCTTCAAAAGCCTTCCTATCTTCTGCTCTCCTACTCCCGGAAGGTTATGAAGCCAAAACTGATAAATCTTTTCCTGATTTTCCATCCTTATCCTCGTTTCCGTGATGCTTTCTCACATAACAGTTTTGTATCTGTCAAACAGATCCCCCGGCCTATAGCATACTGCCTGTGCCAGATGCTCCCTTTTGATTTGAGCCGCACCCTCTAAATCCGCAATCGTTCTTGCCACCTTAAGCAGCCGGTGATAGGTTCTTGCGCTAAAATCCATAGTATAAGACAGCTTTTCAAGCATTTCCTTTTCCTTACTTCCCAAAAAGCAGTATCTCTCCATATCTCCCGGCCCCAGATCGGAGTTAAAGCGAAGCTTTGTTCCCTTATACCGCTCCTTTTGAAGCTCTCTTGCCGCCAACACGCGCTCCTTCATTTCATCGCTGTTCATACCGCACTTTGACGACTGTAATTGATTAATTTCCACCTTATGGGTCAGAACGCACAGATCAATCCTATCAAGGATAGGACCTGAAATATGCCCTAAATAATTGTGTATCTCATAAGGCGTACAGCGGCATCTGTTCCTGTCCGGATAATAACCGCAGGGGCACGGGTTCATTGCTCCCACCAGCATCACATCTGCCGGATAATTAAAAAATCCGCTGCTTCTGGCAATCTGAATCTCCTTATCCTCCAAGGGCTGACGCAGAAGATCAAGGGTCTGCCTCTTAAACTCAGGAAGCTCATCCAAAAACAGCACGCCCCTGTGTGCAAGGCTGATAACGCCCGGTCTGGGAATCTTTCCCCCTCCTGAAAGAGCCTGCGGAGAAATGGTGTGGTGGGGACTTAAAAAGGGCCGCTCTGTCATAAGAGCGCTGCCTTTTTTCAGTCTTCCCGAAATGCTGTACAGGGAGGATACCTCCAGGCTCTCCTCCTTTGTAAGGGGCGGCAGTATGGTGGGCATCCTTCTGGCAAGCATGGTTTTTCCTGCTCCCGGCGGCCCAACAAGCAGCATATGATGAAAGCCTGCCGCTGCAATTAAAGCTGCCTGCTTAGCCTGCTCTTGCCCCTGTATCTCTCCGAAATCCGGCTTTCCTTCCTTATTCTCCCGACGCTCCTTTGTAAGGCCCAAATGGGACGCTTGTGCCTCAAAAGCCTTATCCCTGTCCTCTTCCGATAATTGCAGACATTCGATCACCTGCTTAAGACTTTCCATACCGGCAGCTCTCATTTCTTGTATCAGCTCTGCCTCCTCTTTGTTTTCCGCAGGAACAATACAGCGCCTGATACCTGCCTTGGATGCACAGGCCATAATGGGCAGAACGCCCCGCACCGGTTTTAATGTTCCGTCAAGGCTAAGTTCTCCCAAAAAAAGCATTTCGGCTGCCACATCCTTTGGAATCTTGCCCAGGGCTGCCAATACTGCAGCCGCCACAGGCAGATCAAAGCCCGTTCCCAGCTTTTTAATGTCCCCCGGTGAAATATTTACCGCAATATGCATAGGAGGTATTTGAATACCGGAATTTTTCAGTGCAACCCGCACCCGTTCAGCAGCCTCCTTTACCTCGCTTCCCGCATTTCCCACCATAACAAAGCAGGGCAGACCGGGAGATAAATCTGCCTCCACATGAACAAGATAGCTGTCAATTCCATAGACAGCGCCTGACAATACCGTACTAAACAATTCATACCTCCTTTTTCATAATACATGTAAAACACTTGAAACAGCCTGATGATAAAAATATCAGAAAAGAAAAAGAGCAGACTAAAAAGAACTGCAAAGAAATACAGCAGACAAACCTGCTTTAGATATGTCTACTGTACATAAGATCAAGCCAAAAATCAATTAAAAATTTATAAAATCAGCCAAGCTGCTACTAGTGCAGCTTATTTACCATGCCGTCAGGATCCTGCGCAAACTGGATCGCCATATCCTTCGTAATTGTTCCGGCAGAATAAAGCTGTATGATTGCCTCATCCATGGCAATCATGCCCATCTTACGATTAGTCTGCATAATGCTCATAAGCTGATGGGATTTGGCCTCACGAATCAGATTTCTCACCGCATGGTTGGCATGAAGTACCTCAAACGCCGCCACACGCCCGCTTCCGTCCGCTCTGGGAATAAGCTGCTGAGACACCACCGCCTCAAGCACATTGGCAAACTGCACTCTGACCTGCTGCTGCTGATGAGGCGGAAACACGTCAATTACACGATCCACTGTACTGGCAGCTCCGATGGTATGCAAGGTAGACAAAACCAAATGTCCTGTTTCCGCTGCAGTAATCGCTACGCTGATGGTCTCAAAATCACGCATTTCTCCCACCAGAATAACATCCGGATCCTCCCTCAGCGCTGCTCTTAAGGCTGTTGCATAATTCTGGGAATCCAGCCCGATTTCTCTCTGGTTTACCATGGAAAGCCTATGCTGGTGAAGATACTCAATAGGATCCTCCAGCGTAATCACATGGCATTCCCGGTTATTGTTGATCTTATCAATAATAGCAGCAAGGGTGGTAGATTTCCCGCTTCCGGTAGGCCCCGTCACCAGTACCAGCCCACGCTTTCTTTGATAAAGATCAATCACTGAAGGCGGAAGGCCTAAGGACTCTGCCGAAGGTACCTGCGTTCCCACCAGCCGAAGCGCCAGCGCCACAGAACCGCGCTGCTTATAAGCATTGGCACGATACCGCCCCTGATTGGGGATGGAAAAGGACATATCATACTCTCCATTTTCCTCAAAACGTGCTTTCTGCTGTTCATTCATAATTTCATCCAGAAGTGCCTTAGTATCCGGCGGCAAAAGCTTGTCATAATTCATGGTAATTAATTTTCCGTTGACACGCATTTTAGGTGGAACACCAACCGTAAGATGTACATCCGATGCACCTGCCTCCTTGGCAGCTTTCAGCATTTCCTCGATTGTCGGCATCTTAATGATCCTCAACTTTCTTTATAAGTAAATATATTTATTCCCCAAAACCATACTTTTTCAGCATATCCGTATCCATCACGTGACGGTTGTCCATGGTTTTCATAATATCCGCTATTTCCACATCACCATACGCAGACTGATTGCCAAGATCCATAATGGAATTATCCCCGAAGCAAAGAATAATGGGCCTGAAAATATTCCCTGCATTTTCCGCAAGCACTAATGCCTTTTCATCCGTGTTCAATTCCACACAAACGCCCGGTCCAAGGATATTAATGGAGTTGATAAGCGCATTTACCACCGCAGGGGAATAAACTTTGTCCCTATCCATCAAAAACCTGACTGCTGTCACCTCTGTTTCAGGCGGCTTTTCAAGCCCCATAGCTGTCATATTATCATATACCTGAGCCACCGCAAGTATACTGGAGCCATCCATCAGCTTAATAGATGCATCCACCTGGCCAGCCTCTTCACTCTCTATAATCTTGTCCGCCTGCATACAATAACGCTTAACATTGGGATTAGAGCTGCACAGCTTATCAATCCGCTCATAGTCCCCAATTCCGTGCAGCAGCGCAGCTGTCACCACATCCAAGCGTTCCTCTACCTTTAAATTCATCTGATTGCTCATCATAGCACAGAGAATAGCTACATTTAATGCATGCTTATGATGATAATCCTCAACACTTCTCAAATTCTGAATAAAATTAATCTTTTTCTCCAGATGGCCGTAGTTTTTAATTATGTTTGAAACAATCATCTGAAGCCTTGCGGTCCTGCCGGTTCCCGCTATTCTCTCCATCTCCTCTTTGATCGCAAACACATTGACAGTCTGAAAACGCTCAAATTCAATATCATCCGCACTCATCGGCGGTACAGGTTCTGCCGGTTCAAGAATAAAAATACCGATCAGTCCGAAATTCTTGATACTGGCAATTCCCTGTTCCGTCAACTTAGAAGCTCTTTCGTACAATAGTACGCCGTTCTTGTTGTAGATCGGACGTGCAAGCCGCATCCCCGTCTTTAATTCTTCTGTCTTTTTAAACTGCATATTTGTTCCCCCATTACCCCAAAAAGCCTTCTCTCAGCTTTAGCAGGGCCTTTTTCTCTATTCTTGATACATAGCTTCTTGAAATATGAAGTGCATCTCCGATCTCCCGCTGGGTAACCTCTCTTCCCCCTAATAACCCGTACCGGAGACATATAATCTCCCGCTCTCTGTCCGTAAGCACCTCGTCAAGCAGCTTTACAAGCTTTTTTGTATTTTCGTATAACTCCATCTGCTCCGTAATATCTTCCTGGTCATGTTCAATAATATCCAGAAGATTGATCTCGTTCCCCTCCTTATCTGTTCCTATCGGTTCAAACAAGGATACTTCGCGGGAGCTTTTCTTCTTGGAGCGAAGCAGCATCAGTAATTCATTGTCAATACATCTGGAAGCATATGTACTCAGCTTCCCCTTTCCGGCATCAAAGGAAGACACCGCTTTAATCAGACCTATTGTGCCGATAGATATTAAATCCTCCATATCCTCATTCACATTCTGATACTTTTTGGCAATGTGGGCTACCAGACGCAGGTTTCTCTCAATCAGAATTTCTCTGGCTCTGGCAGCTTCTTCACAATCTCCCTTTTGCAACGCCTGTATATAGTGCGCCTCTTCCACCGATGATAAAGGTTGCCTAAAGGTTTTCACAGGGCGCCTCCAAAGTCATTTTTAATATTCTATGACCCTGCAAATAACCTAGTGCCTTTCCAATAAACTTATTATACAAATATCATCTGTAAATATCAATCGTTATCTTGTTATGTCAACAAAATTCTGTATCTCCGGGCTGTGAAATGAAAGGCTTTACTTGTAAGACATCACATAAACAGGAAATCCGCCATAACCACATTGCTTACATCAATTCCCCGCTCTGTAAGCGATATCCGCTCATCTCTTCCATTTAAACAGGTTTCCGTCTTAAGCAGCCCCTGCCTTATATATTTTTCAACAATACCGGGATAAACCTGATAAAGGCTCTGTCCAAAGCTGCTTTGAAACTTGGCGGTACTGACTCCCTCTGTCATACGGAGCCCTAAAAACATAAATTCCTCCATCTGCTCCTTAACAGACAGCCTTTGTATATTTTCCCTTACCGCACCCTTCTCCAAATATTCCTTTAAACCCCGTCCGTTAGAAAACCTCACATTTTCCATAAGCGACGCAGCGCCAATTCCAAATCCCAAATAATTTCCCCTCTGCCAATACACCAGATTATGCCGACAGGCAAAGCCGGGCTTGGCATAATTGGAAATCTCATATCTTTGATACCCGGATTTATTTAAAATATCATTAGTTATTTTATACAGTTCCCGATCCGTTTCCTCATCCGGAAGCAAGGGCGTATTCTCAAAAAAAGGCGTTCCTTCCTCTACAATCAGGCTGTATGCTGAAATATGGACAGGTGCCGGATCAAGCTCCAGCACTCCCCTTAAAGTAGTCATACAGCTTTCCCTGGTCTGCAGAGGAATTGCTGTCATCAGATCTATGTTAATATTATTAAATCCTGTTTTAACTGCACACTCATAGGTGTCATAAAAATCCCTGCTGTCATGTATTCGTCCCAAAGCCCTCAACTCTTCATCTATCAAGGATTGAAGACCTATACTAAGCCGGTTTATACCCGCTTTTTTATATTTCTGCAGCTTTTCCGGTGTAATTGTTCCCGGATTAGCTTCCAGGGAAATCTCACAGTCTTTTTCCAAGCTAAAACTGTGAACCGCATCCATGATCTCCTCTATCTGATCACCCTCAAGTAAAGACGGAGTTCCTCCACCGAAAAAGACAGACTTCGCCTTATAGTTTACATAACTTTTCGCCGTCTCTCTGATTTCCCGGCTAACCCTTTTCACATATTGTTCCCGCACCTCCATGGATGCCGGTGCGGACAAGAAATCGCAATACAGGCACTTTTGTACGCAAAACGGAATATGAATATAGATGCTAAGCTCTCTGCCTGCCTTCTCCATCACTTATCATCCAGCTTCAGTACGCTCATAAATGCCTTTTGAGGAATTTCCACATTGCCAATCTGACGCATACGCTTCTTTCCTTCCTTCTGCTTTTCCAAAAGCTTTTTCTTTCTGGTAATATCACCGCCATAGCATTTGGCAAGCACATCCTTTCTCATAGCCTTCACGGTCTCCCTTGCTATGACCTTTCCTCCTACTGCCGCCTGTATGGGTATTTCAAACAGATGTCTCGGAATTTCATCCTTCAGCTTTTCGCACATTTTTCTGCCACGCTCATAAGCGCTGTCCTTATGGACGATAAAGGATAATGCATCCACCTCTTCCTTATTAATCAAAATGTCCAGCTTCACCAGCTCGGACTGTTCATAGCCCTTTAGCTCATAATCAAAGGAAGCATAACCTCTGGAGCGGGATTTTAGAGCATCAAAAAAATCATAAATTATTTCATTTAAGGGCAGTTCATACTTCAGCAGTGCTCTGGTCGCCTCTATATACTCCATCCCCTGATACTTACCTCTTCTCTCCTGGCAAAGCTCCATAATAGAACCAATAAACTCTGTAGTAACCATAATCTCTGCCGATACCACCGGCTCTTCCATATATTCAATTACCGAAGGATCCGGCAGATTGGAGGGATTGGTCAGTTCTATCATCTCTCCATCCGTCTTATGCACTCTGTAAATAACTCCCGGTGCGGTAGTCACTAAATCTAAATTATATTCTCTCTCCAAACGTTCCTGTATAATCTCCAAATGAAGAAGTCCTAAAAATCCGCAGCGGAAACCAAACCCAAGGGCAATGGAGGTTTCAGGTTCATAACGAAGCGATGCATCATTAAGCTGCAGCTTTTCAAGGGCATCCCTAAGATCCGGATACTTAGCTCCGTCCGCCGGATATACGCCGCAGTAAACCATGGAATTTACCTTCTTATAGCCGGGAAGGGGCTGCGCACAAGGCCTGTTTGCATCCGTGATCGTATCACCCACCGATGTATCCTTGACATTTTTAATGGAAGCCGTGATATATCCTACCATTCCGGCGCTTAATTCCTCGCAGGGGATAAACTGGCCGGCTCCGAAGTACCCCACTTCAACCACATCCGCTGATGCTCCGGTTGCCATCATACGGATACTTGTCCCTTTTGATACCCGGCCTTCCATAATACGGCAAAATACAATCACACCCTTATAGGAATCGTAAAGTGAATCAAAGATCAATGCCTGGAGCGGATTGTCAGGACTTCCGCCGGGTGCAGGTATCTTCTCTACAATAGCCTCTAACACCTCGTCAATGCCAATTCCGTTCTTTGCAGAAATAAGCGGCGCATCCTGCGCCTCTATACCGATCACATCCTCAATTTCATTCTTGACTCTCTCAGGCTCCGCACTTGGCAGATCAATCTTGTTAATCACCGGAAATACCTCAAGATCATGATCCAGCGCCAGATACACATTAGCCAGCGTCTGGGCTTCAATGCCCTGTGCCGCATCCACCACCAGAATTGCTCCATCGCAGGCAGCAAGGCTTCTGCTGACCTCATAATTAAAATCAACATGCCCCGGAGTATCAATCAGATTGAAAATGTATTCCTCTCCGTTTTTCGCTTTATAAATAGTGCGGACGGTCTGCGCCTTAATGGTGATTCCCCGCTCTCTTTCCAAATCCATATTGTCGAGAACCTGCGCCTGCATCTCTCTGCTTGTAAGAAGTCCTGTCTTTTCTATAATTCTATCTGCCAGAGTGGATTTACCATGATCAATATGCGCCACTATGCAGAAATTTCTGATTTTACTCTGGTCAATTTGTGCCATAATTGTATCCTCCGTTCCCTGCGCCAAAAACCATGCTCATTAGTTGCATGGCTTCTTTCGCCTTGCCCGCTGACTGCATGGCTTCTCTCGCCATGCCCGCTGACTG
>JAUNGK010000207.1 GCA_030524555.1 Bacillota bacterium
CCTGCTGCAGGATCCAGGTTTGCAAGAGGTTCGTCAAAGAGCAAAATGGGTACATTATTAATCATGACCCCTGCCATGGATACTCTTTGTTTTTGTCCTCCGGACAATTCATGCGGCGCCACATCCAGTTTTTCCTCCAGGGAAACCTTAAAAGCCTCCTTGTGGGTGCGCTCAAGCATCTCTTCCTGCGGTACGCAATCATTTTCCATTGCAAAAGCAATATCTTCCAGAACAGTCATACCAATAAACTGTCCATCTGTGTCCTGAAGCACAGTCCCAACAAATTGGCTAAGCTCAAATATGCTGGATTTCGCAGCATCAACACCACAGATTGTAAGACTTCCTGTACTCTCTCCATAATAGCTAAAGGGGTTCAGACCATTAAGGCAGTGAGCCAGAGTGCTTTTCCCACACCCTGACGGTCCAACAATAATAATCCTTTCCCCTTCATTAATCTCAAGATTTATGTTATAAATTGTCGGCTCTGCCTGAGTGCGATAATGATAAGTATAATCTTTAAATGAGATAATAGGTTCCTGCATTCTGATTAATCTTCCTTCTGAAGGCTTCCTGATTTCGTTCTTGTCTTTGCATAAGCAAGTAACAATAAGGTTCCTACGATAGCCGTGGTGATTGCATTTGCACACCATGCTGCCAAACTCTGCATAACCAGTTTATCCAAAGGTTCTGCATAAATCAGAACATCTAATGCTGTTGCAATAACTACCCAGCATACGCCATGCGCTACAACCTGAATTACATTGAAGATTGCGATTTCCCTGACACCAAACTTACCGCTTTCAATGTTAATAACCTTCTTAGCTAAACCGATGATAAGACCAAATACGGCAGATGCAATAATCCAACTCCACCAAGGACTTCCCCATGAAAGATCAATTAAGGTATGTCCGATAAATCCTGCCAGCATACTTACTAAGGGTCCAAAAATAATTCCGAATACCGCTAATACTCCATACTGCAAGTTTGCCGTAGTATTAGCCACAATGGGAAATGATGCAAAACGCCCCAAAACAAAAAATATTGCTGCACCGATACCGATTGCTACAATGCTTTTGATAGTAACATTACTCTTTTTCTCCATTACTTTATCCTCCATTATTAAGAATCATTAACATTTTTATTTTATCATAAAGTTGTCATATTGCAAACCATATCTGCTGATTTCATGTACAACAGTTCAGCCCAATATCCGTTCATCATACGGTCTATCAGGCTGAATTTCAATTTCCGCTATCCTAAAATTGCTTTATCACTGGCAAACTCTTCCCCGCTGGCCTCTTCAAACTTGTGAAGCAGATCCTCCACGGTAAGCTTTTGCTTCTCTTCTCCTTTGATGTCCAAAATAATCTTTCCGTCCATCAGCATAATCAGACGGTTTCCATGTGCTATGGCATCCTTCATATTATGAGTGATCATCAGCGTGGTCAGCTTTTCCCTGTTTACAATAAGCTCTGTGGTTTCCAAAACCTTAGCCGCCGTCTTGGGATCAAGCGCTGCAGTATGCTCATCCAGCAAAAGAAGCCTGGGCTTTTGCAGCGTTGCCATAAGCAGGGTAAGAGCCTGTCTCTGCCCGCCGGAAAGAAGACCTACCTTGGTGGTTAACCGATCCTCCAATCCCAGACCTAAGATTTTCAGCAGTTCCTTAAATGTTTCTCTTTCCTTTTTGGTAATGCCGGGACGCAAAGACCTTCTGTGTCCTCTCCTTCTTGCCAGAGCAAGGTTTTCCTCTATTTCCATCTCAGCTGCGGTTCCTGTCATGGGATCCTGAAAAACGCGCCCTAAGAATTTCGCTCTCTTATGCTCGGAAAGCCTGGTTACATCCACCCCGTCAATCAAAATTTGTCCGGTATCCACAGGCCATACACCGGCAATGGCATTCATCATAGTGGATTTACCTGCTCCGTTTCCGCCGATTACGGTCACAAACTCTCCGTCTTCAAGAGTAAGGGAGAAATGATCCAGGGCAAGCTTTTCATTCACTGTTCCGGGATTAAATATCTTGGTCACATTTCTGATTTCAAGCATTACTATTTCCTCCCTTCTTTTTATAGGTCTGTGGAAGCAGCTTTTCCTTCCAATATGGAACTGCAAGAAGAATTGCCACTATCACTGCTGATATAAGCTTTAGATAATCCGGCTTTACACCCATCCAAAGCACTACCTGCATAACCAGATAATAGAAAATGGAACCCAATGCAACTCCAAATAGTTTGAACCCAAAATTATGAAAGATGTTACCGAATACCACTTCCCCAATGATTACTGCGGCCAGCCCGATTACAATGGCTCCGCGCCCCATATTAATATCTGCGAAGCCCTGATACTGTGCAAGCATCGCGCCGGAAAGCCCTACCAGCCCATTGGAAATCATCAAGCCAAGTACTTTAAAAAGGTTCGTATTGATTCCCTGTGCTCTTGCCATATTTCCGTTGCAGCCCGTAGCCCTTAAGGCGCTTCCAAGCTCCGTACCGAAAAACCAGTAAAGAATCACAATTAAAAGCAGGATACCTACTGCTACCACTAAAATCGTATTTCTATAAAACGGAACACCCTTTATGTATCGAAGTGATACCAAAAGACTGTATTTGTCTACGTTAATCGCCTGATTTGCCTTTCCCATGATCATTAAATTCACTGACCATAAAGCAATCTGCGTCAAAATACCGGAAAGTATGGGAGGTATTCCCATAAAAGTATGCAAAACACCGGTTGCAAACCCGGTTAACATTCCTGCAAGAGTAGCTGCCAGCATAGAAACAGCAACATTATGGCCGGACAGCATCATCATAATGCAGACCGCACCTCCTGTACATAAGGATCCGTCTACAGTCAGATCCGCAAAATCAAGAAGCCTATAAGTAATATAAATGCCGATTGCCGCTATTCCCCAAATTAACCCTTGTGCAAGAGCTCCCGGCATTGCATTGATCAGGTTTAAAACATTCATCGTTTTCCTCCAAAGCACAACTTGAAACGGTGGTGTATTTTCCAAGAAAGGCAGTGGGAAAAGACTAATCCCACTGCCAATTGCTTTTCATGTATCATATACATCAACTGCAGATTATTCTGTAACAATAGCCTCATAACCATCCGGAATGGTAACACCTAAAGCTTCACAATTTTCAGCATTGTATTTCTTGGTAAAATTAGGTGCATATTCTACAGGCATAGTGGAAATATCTGCTTCCCCTGTAAGGATCTTTGCAGCCATCTTACCTGTTGCTACACCTAAATCATAGTAGCTGATGGAAAGAGTTGCAACGCCGCATCCTGCACAGATACCTTCCTCACCTGCAATAATCGGAACTCCTGCAGGAAGACAAATATTGTTAATCAGCTCTGTGTTGGAAGCTACTGTATTGTCAGTAGGAACATAAATAACATCTACTTCACCTACCGCTGTTGTTGCTACTGCAGACAGATCATTAGAGTCTGAAAATGCATAGTATTCGCAGGTATAACCCTTTTCCTCAAGAAAGCCCTTCACTGTATCAACCTGATACTGTGAATTAGCTTCTGCTGAACAGTAAAGTAAACCAACTGTCTTCGCATCAGGGAAAAGTTCCTGCAGCATATCTGCCTGTCCATCAAGAGGTGCCAGGTCAGATGTACCTGAAATATTTCCGCCTACCGTACCACTGAAATCATCAAGTTCAAGAGCTACGCCATACTCTGTTACAGAAGTACCGAGAATGGGAATCTCATTTGTTCCGGCTGCTGCTGCCTGAAGTGCTGGTGTTGCATTGGCCAAAATCAAATCAACGTTTTTAGAAACAAAACTGTTGATAATGGTAGAGCAGGTGTTGGTATCTCCCTGGGCATTCTGCTCATCAAAGGTAACCTTATCACCTAATTCCTCTGTTAAGGCATCCTTAAAGCCCTGAGTTGCTGCATCAAGTGCCTCATGCTGTACCAGCTGACAGATACCTACCGTATAGGTAACATCATCTGCCGCTTCTGTATCTGCGGTATCCGCTGTCTCATCGGAAACCTCAGCTTCAACATCAGCCGCATCCTCTGCTTCCGTCTCTTCTGTGCTGCTCGAAGCTGCTGTATCTACGCTGTCTTCGGAAGCCCCTCCGCAGGCAATAAGACTGAATGTCATTGCAGCGGTTACAAGTAACGCTAATAATTTTTTCATCATATTTCCTCCTCAAAAAATATTAATGATTTAATCACCGTACTGATTATAT
>JAUNGK010000208.1 GCA_030524555.1 Bacillota bacterium
TTCCCCTGCCTTTTCCCTTTTTTGATACAGGCAATCCATTCCTCCACGTTACCACATTACTACTATTTTCAATTTTTATAACTATCATCTGATGATAAGAACCTATTTTTACATAAATATGCTTATCTCCCTCCACATTTTCCGCTGCTTCGATGGCATTATCCAGTAAATTTCCAAAAATAGTCGTGGCATCTATCGGTTTAATAAATTCAAGGCTTACATTATCTATTTCTATCTTCAGAGAAATACCTTTCTCTTTCATAAGCATTTCTTTATCAGTAAGCAGTATATTCAATATCGGATTGTCTGTGTACCGGGCCGGTATCAGCGGCTTTAACATTTCTCCTATTTCATTTGCGTATTCGACTGCAATGTTCTCCTGATCCACCGTATATAAGTCCTCTATCGCCTTAATATGTTTTTTGACATCATGGAGTATCTGCACAGTTTTGTCATACTTCCTGCTTTGTGCCAGATAATATTCATACTGCAGGTTTGCCTGCTGCTCTAACATCTTTACCTGATTTTCATAATAGCTTTTTTCATCAGCCATCTTTACAAAATACAATAAATATAAATCTGCCAATACAATACACCCCATATTTATTACGCATAAATAGTTGATCTGCCCCTGAATAAAAACTTCAAGGCTTACCATCATATTGATAAAACTATATCCAAGCATAATGGCATAAATCATATATTGTGTTTTTGAATATGGCATGCTGTTTTTTTTCGTCAATCTGCCTATTACTATATAATAGAAAAATATAACTACTATTGCCGGGAAAGTAGCTTCTATGCAATTCAGCATAATAGTATCAGTATCTTTAACATTTACAATTTGTAAAATCCACTGCAAAAAGAACACACCTAATGACTCACAGACTGTTATGCAAAATAAGAATGCCTCGCTCTCAAGCAGGCGGCGCAACGGCTTATCTATATCTTCATAATACAAAAAACAGGAAGATGCACCCAGCACCACCAACCAAACAAGAAAGTTCAATAGAGAATTATTCATCAGATTGATAAAAGATATAAACAAGGTAATGGCAGCTTCGATTAAAGCATATACATATTTCTTTCGGGTGATTCGTTTATACCTGCTGTCCATAAATTGAAACAATATTACAGTAACAGCAAAACACGAAAGAGCATTACACATAACAAGCAAAACTTTATCCATTTCTTCTTCCCCTATGAATTCCTTTGCAAAAACTCATTCAATTTTTCTCTGAATTCCACAATACGCTTTTGGGCTATCGGAAGTTCTTTCCCGTTATCCAGATATACCACAAATCCCTTGATTTTCTCCACATGGCTTAAATTTACCAAATTACCCCTGCTATTAACTACAAATCCATATTGTTCCAGTTCTCCGGCTATTTTTTCAAATACACATTCACACTCATATATTTCATTCTCCAATACAACGGCTGCTTTCCTCTGCCCCTTTATGTATTCAAAATACAGAATATCTTCCAGCTTCAACCTAACCGAAGGATACTTTCTTTTCCGGCTGTCCATCACCTTATAAAACTCTTTCTCTATTACCGTGTTAGAAATACCGCTGAGTGCTTCTGTTATCTGCTTCTGCATCTTGTGGTCATCTAATGGCTTACATAAAAATGAAAACGCATGGGCATCATTAATCGCCTGCATACAGTATTCTTCATAGCCGGTTATGTATATCAGTTTTACATTTGGAAATTTTATTTTTAGCCTTCTGCCTAATTCAATGCCATTAAGACCTTTCATTGCAATATCCAGAATACCAATATCAATTTTCTTAATGCCACTTAACATTTCGTTCGCAGACAGGAAAGGCTGAATGCTATACTCTATATTCATATTTGCAAAAATTCCATGCAGTAATTTTACTGCATAATCCAGATCTTTCACATCATCATCACAAACAGCAACCTCTATCATATCAACACTCCTTTGGCAGAATATTGTATTTATTTTATCATACCAGTTAATATTGCTCCATTTGTTTACGCCAATCTTTTCTCTATATACTGTAATACCTGTCCGAATTTTTCCCTTTTCTTGCATACAGCATATAAGTTATATGATTATTTCATTTTAAGGTTTTAGTATTGAACTTAAGTCGGCAATATTTCAATCATTCCAACGCTTCAAATCCTGATTTCATAGTATGTGCAATCTGTGTAAACAACGCTGGCAATTCATCAGTTCCATCGCATTTGCTTATGAGATAATCAACAATTATTTCTTTAATCTGAGTGATAACTGGTGCTGCACTGCCGAAAATCTCTGCCGCCTTGGTCATGCTTGTGTCGTTATACTCTTTCCCAAGATTAGATAACACTACAGCAACCTTATCAAATCCACCTTCAAACGCTATTGTGTCAGCTTCATCAATGCCTCGAAGTGCATTAGGAATTGTTGGAACAGTTCCGAAAAACTGTACCATATTATAAAGTATTTTATCGTAATCTTCTTTTGACAGTTCATTTTTCCAATTTGGTAGTTCTTTAATAAATTTCTCAAAGCCTCGATAACCAATAAAACCAACAGGAGGATTTAAGTATACTTCTTTTTTCTTAGCGAGAGCTTCTTTTGCAATTTCATATTTTCCCTTATTAGTGCGCATACGAATAACCCATACTGTATTCGGTTTAGACAGCCCAGGGTAGGAGCAATCAAATGCAAGACGTAACTCATCATAAGAAATTGTCTGTATTTCCATTCTGCCACAATCGTTGAAATACAAAGTCTGAGTTTCATCATCATAGCCTATTGCCAGTTCATAATGAAACGGAATATGCTCCTTATGATATATCTTTTCAAAATGTGGTAAATAAAACATATCAAGTGAACCAATCATACAAGGATAACCGGCATCAATCTCTGATTTAATTTTTGTAAGAGCTTTTTCAAAAGTCTTATACTCACAAATTTGGTAATCAAATCCAACAATAGGAGAAAGGAATTCATACATTTTCCGAGTTCTTCCATCCCCAAGTGCAACCATACGCTTGAGTTCTGATTTTGGAGTTTTCATATAGCAGAATGACCCAAAGCTACTAAGCACAAAGAAAAATTTGGGTGGCAAAGTTTCTCCTGTGTCACGGATGTATATATCCTCTACACCATTCCACATACACACATAATCATCCATGCGATGAGCAATTTCAATTATATTTTTCATGATATTTTCCCCCAACAACTTAGAATTTGCTAAATTATTTAATACCATTATTTTAGCACAAGCACACATACAATTTCATAAAATTTTACTTAAACTTCCTTTTCCTTAGATTCTTGATAATATCAGAACTTATTTCAAGATTCACTACAAAAATAAAAATAATTATGCAAAACTGGAAATGGACTTCTTATACTTATCAGGGAAATAAGACAAACCTCTTTTACAATGTTAAGTATCGGATAAACGTTAAAGTTTTTTAATATTATCCAACTGCACATAAAAATGCTTCTGCTAAAAAGTATGAAAAAAACACACCTAAAGCTGTGTTTAAGTGTGTTTAAATCCGGTTACTAAATTTCTTCAGGCGACAGCAAATCTTCGGACGAAGCCACTGCCAGATCCTTTAATAAATCTTTCAGATCATGCTGTGCTCCAATATTTGTCACATCAATCCTCGTAACACAGTCGTGCATCCATATTTCCTCATCTGTAGTCTGCTGCAGGAAATTAATTATGCCCCCACAGCTCTCTTCCTTGCATAATGCGCTATCAGATCTTCCGCCACTAAATCATCGGGAGAGTCGGAATCATCACTGTCATACAGTATCCATGTGGCCACATTCCCCATGAACCAGTCCTGCTTTTTTAAGGCATTTACAATGCTGCCAAATCTTCCAAAATCCCTGTCATCCCCATTATCCTTATAGATGACAGAACCGGCAGCTGTCTTTTCCCCTTTAAAATTCCATTGCTTAAAAGCGTTGTCAACAGCCTCATGGACTGCCTCCAGCCTGTATTTTCTCTCTTTTAATATCTTCTCATCATCCATGCGGATTTCCATTTTTATCATAAAACCGGCTCCTTTCCAACATCTTTCACCGTTAATGCTATTATATCCCAAAACGCTCCTATTCTGCAATG
>JAUNGK010000209.1 GCA_030524555.1 Bacillota bacterium
TTTTTTAATAAATGTACCTTTAAGCCTTTCCAGAACAAGACGGTAAGGGCAATTAAGATTCACGGACACCAGTCCAAGGGCTTCCATGAGAAGATGTTGAAGTTTGCAACCGAGATCGGTATGGGCGGCCTGGGATATTTGGAGGTTCAGGAGGATTTATCCTACAAGGGTCCTATTGACAAGTTTATTCCCGATGATCTGAAAGCTGAAATGAGAGAGCTTGCAGGTCTGGAAAAGGAGGATACCATTTTCTTTATTGCCGATAAGGAAGAGCGGGCAGCACTTTTTGCCGGACAGATCAGAAATGAATTGGGAAAGCGGCTTGATATCTGCGAAAAAAATGCATATCGTTTCTGCTTTGTAAATGACTTCCCTATGTTTGAGAAGGATGAGGAGACACATAAGATCGGTTTTACCCATAATCCGTTCTCCATGCCCCAGGGCGGCCTGGAAGCGTTAAATACTAAGGACCCTCTGGAAATTCTGGCATATCAGTATGACATTGTATGCAACGGTGTGGAGCTGTCCTCCGGTGCGGTTCGAAATCACAATTTGGACATTATGGTAAAGGCATTTGAGATTGCCGGCTATGATGAGGAAGTGCTGAAACAGAAGTTCGGAGCGCTTTACAATGCTTTCCAGTTTGGAGCACCCCCGCATGCAGGAATGGCTCCCGGCGTAGATCGTATGATTATGCTCCTTCGCAATGAGGAAAACATCAGAGAGATTATAGCCTTCCCTATGAGCGGAACGGCTCAGGATTTAATGTGCGGTGCACCCAATGAGGTGACCGAGCAGCAGCTTAGAGAGGTTCATATTAAGGTAAGACAGTAAGTGGTTTAAAGTTCTTAATGGAATATTTACAGCGTGTAAAAGGCTTTTCCCGACATTTGTGGAGGGGAAGGCCTTTAAAAGATATTGACAATATACCAAAAATAATTTATTATAAAAACATCATAAAATTCAAAACATTGTGCAGTTCGCACATTCAGGCAGTTTCTGCCGATTTTTCTATTTACTAACTAAACAAGGGCAGGAACTAAGGAATGTGAGATTGAGCTCAGCATCAGTATAGTTATCCTGCCGGAATACAGGAGGATACTACATGAAGAAACGCATCGGAAGCTTTTGGACGGAGAAAATCAGACAATGGACGAACAGAAGAGTTCACAGACAGGTGAAGGACCGGCTGTTTCGTTTTCTCCTTGAGAAGGACAGGGGTACGCTTTTGCAGCTGTATAATGCGCTGAATGAAACGAACTATACAGACGTATCACAATTACAGGTAGTGACAATTGAAAGCGTGGTCTACATGGTGATGAAAAACGACCTTGCATTTGTGATTACGGGCGTATTAAACTTGTATGAACATCAGAGTACATACAATCCGAATATGCCGGTACGATTTTTGATTTATCTTGCACAGGAATATCAAAAGGTTATTGAGCAGGCAAAGGAGAGTTTGTATGGAACCAGACAGATAACCCTCCCCACTCCTAAGTGTATTGTATTTTATAATGGAGATAAAGAGGTTCCGGAGGAGCAGATTTTGAGGCTTTCGGATGCGTTTGAAAATAAAGAACATGAAGCCGATGTGGAATTAAAGGTTAGAATGCTGAATATTAATTACGGCTATAATACTGAGCTTATGAATAAGTGCCGGGTTTTAAAGGAGTATGTGGAATTTGTGGAGGTTACTAAGACATGTGCGGCAAGTAGCAGCAACGTGAAGACAGCTTTAAATCAGGCGATAGATTATTGCATAGAGAACGATATTCTGGCAAAATTCTTAAGAGAACATCGCGGGGAGGTGTTGGGAATGTTATTAGAAGAATTTGATATAAAAAAGTATGAGAAATCGGTTAAGGAAGAAGGCCGATTAGAAGGACAGGAAAGAATTAACTGTCTGTATCAAAGATTAAAAGCAGATGGACGAACAGAAGATATTCTGCGTGCGATTGATGACGAAGAATATCAAAAGCGGCTGCTTTTGGAATATGATTTATAATCATGCAAGGGAGTTAACATGATCATCAACACAGGCAGCAGGACAGATATCCCTGCATACTACAGTGAGTGGTTTTACAACCGCATAAAGGAAGGTTATGTATTAACCAGAAATCCATATTATCCTGAGCAGGTCAGCAAATACAGACTTGACCCGGAGGTGGTGGATGTTATTTGTTTTTGTACCAAAAATCCGGAGCCGATGCTGAAAAGACTGAATGAACTTAAGGATTTTAAACAGCTTTGGTTTGTTACAATAACTCCCTACGGAAAGGAAATTGAGCCGGGTGTTCCTAAGAAGGATGAGGTTATTGCCTCTTTCCAAAGGCTTTCCGATTTGGTGGGAGTGAAAGCCATCAGTTGGAGATATGATCCGATTTTCATAACGGAAAGGTATTCTCTTGACTTTCATATCAGAAGATTTGAACGGATGGCAGAGAGATTACAGGGATATGTGGACAACTGCGTAATTAGTTTTATAGATCTGTATGAGAAGACAAAAAGGAATTTCCCAGAAGTCAGGAATGTTTGCAGGGAAGAGCGGGAGACCATAGGCAGGGAGTTTGCAGAAATTGGAAAGAGGTACGGAATTGCCATACGTTCCTGCTGTGAGGGCACAGAGCTTGAAAAGTATGGGGTGGATATATCAGGGTGTATGACCAAGGCTGTAGTGGAAAGAGCTATAGGCAGCAATTTATGTATTCCTAAAGGTAAAAGACCTGCAAGGGAAAGCTGTAATTGCTTATTAGGGAATGACATCGGGATGTATAACACCTGTGCTCATGGATGCATTTATTGCTATGCCAATTATGATATGAAAACGGTAGCTGGGAATATGAGGCTGCATGACCCTTTCTCTCCGTTTTTGACAGGCGGTTTCAGAAAGGGAGACTGCGTAAAAGAGGTAAAGCAGGAAACCTATATAGACGGGCAGCTATGTTTATTTGGCAATATTTGATAATCTTACATCAAACGTGCAAAGAATAAGTCGACAATTTTTTCATTAAGAGATTGTTGACTTTTTGATTTTACTTGAATTATAAGGGGAAAGTGGTAGCATGATATATGGACTTACGTTATAATAATATAATACATTTAATGGCTGAAATACTTTTAATGTAAGAGAAAGCAGGTAATGAAAGTGAAACATCGCAGTGATATGAAAATATTTATCGTAGGTGGGGGAGAGATTGGAAGCGCACTGGCAGGTCAGCTCTCCAGAGACGGCTACGAATTGACAGTGATTGATCGGAATCCGGATGTTGTGGGAAGTCTTAGCAACTCCATGGATATCATTTGTTATGAAGGAAACGGTGCATCCTATGCAACCCTGCAGGAAATTGGCGCAGGTAAGGCAGATATCTGGATTGCTGTTACGGAATCAGATGAGCTTAATATTTTAAGCTGTATGACTGCACATATGCTTGGGGCCAAGCACACCATTGCCCGTATCAGGGATGTGGATTATGCAAGACAGAATCGTTTTTATAGGGATAAGCTTGGACTTTCCATGATTATTAATCCGGAGCTGGCAACCGCTATGGAGATCGTAAGACTTCTGCGTTTCCCTCTGGCCGCAAGGGTTGAGGTATTTGCCAAGGGACGTGCTGAGCTTGTACAGATCAGTGTCAGGGATGAAAGCCCTTTGGTAGGAAAATCCCTGATAGAAATTAACCAGAATATGGGTATTAATTTACTGATTTGTGCAGTAGTACGTCAGGGCGAAGCCTTTGTACCCAAAGGTGATACGGTAATCTGCAAGGATGATATTTTATATATGACGGGGGCAGCGGAGGAATTCCGCAAGTCATTTAAGAAGCTGAAACTTCCGGTAAAACCGCTTCAATCTGTTATGATTGCGGGAGGCGGAAGGATTTCCTATTATCTTGCAGAGGCCATTTTGCAGCAGGGTGCAAAGGTTACTTTACTTGAAAAGAATAAGAAAGAGGCTGCTGATATAGCAGAGGCTATTAAAGGGATTAATGTGGTTTGCGATGATGCACTGGCCTATTT
>JAUNGK010000210.1 GCA_030524555.1 Bacillota bacterium
AAATAATCAACTTTTTTAAAATTCTAATAAAAAAACAAACTTTTATAAAATTTATCTGAATGGATTAATTGACAAGTACACGGTAAGATATAACCATCAAAGAAATAATTCTTTACAAAATTATTTATGGGAGGTTATGTCATGAAAAAGAAAATTTTAGCAGCCATTATGGCAGCAACATTAGTACTTGGAGTAACAGCATGTGGCTCTTCGAAGGAAACAGCTTCAAGCAGCAATGATACTTCATCATCTTCAGAAACAACCGATACTGCATCTACAGATGATGCGGCACCTGCAGAAAGCTCAGGCGGACTGATCAAGGTTGGTATTATTAACAACGATCCTAACGAGTCCGGATATCGTACAGCTAACGATAAGGATATGAAGGAAATGTTTACGGAAGCAAACGGATATGAAGCATCCTTTGCTTACAGCCTTAAGAATGACGAGCAGATTACAGCAGCTCAGAAGTTTATTCAGGACGGCGTTGATTATCTCCTTCTCTCCGCAGCAGATACAGCAGGATGGGACTCAGTTTTGCAGGATGCAAACGACGCAGGCATCAAAGTTATTCTGTTTGACCGTACAATAGATGCTGATCCCAGTCTTTACGAAGCTTCTATCGTATCTGATATGGCAAAAGAAGGACAGACAGCTGTTGACTGGTTAAAGAGCCAGGGACTTAGCGAGTACAACATCATTCACCTTCAGGGTGTTATGGGTTCTGCAGCACAGCAGGGACGCAGCGGCGCTCTTGATGACGCAGTAGCATCTGACGGATGGAACCTTGTAACACAGCAGACAGCAGAGTGGAATGCAGAAAAGGCACAGCAGATCGTTCAGTCTGTTATCGACTCCGGTGAATCCTTTAATGTTATTTATGCAGAAAATGATGATATGGCAAAGGGTGCAGTAGCAGCGCTTGATAAAGCAAATATTTCTCACGGTGTTGGCAAGGACGTAATTGTTATGGGCTTTGACTGCAACAAGTGGGCATTGGAAGAGCTTCTGAACCAGAATTGGAACTACGATGGTCAGTGTAATCCTTTCCAGGCATCTTACATCAACGATATTATTAAGACTATCGAAAGCGGTGGAACAGTTTCTGAGAAGACCATCATCATGGATGAAAAAGGTTTTGATGCTACAACTATTACACAGGAAGATGTTGATAATTACGGTATCTAAATTGTTTTAAAAAGTTAATTTTAATGCTGGTAAAAGTGCGGCGCGGCGTAAATGAATAATTCGTACGCCTGCTCCGCACTTTTTAGTTAGAAACTTTAAAGGGGTGAATACACTGGTGAAAGACAAAACTGTATTGGAAATGAAAAATATTCATAAAAGCTTTCCCGGAGTACGGGCCTTACAAGGAGTGGATTTTACGCTTTGTGAAGGCGAGATCCATGCATTGATGGGCGAAAACGGCGCCGGAAAATCAACACTGATTAAGGTTTTAACCGGAGTTTACGGAAAAGATGAAGGGCAGATCTTCATTAAGGGAAGCGATAAGGCGGTAGTAATTCGTTCACCGCAGGATGCACAAAGACTTGGAATCAGCACTGTATATCAGGAAATTACACTTTGTCCTAATCTTTCTGTAGCTGAAAATATGTTTATAGGCAGAACCGCCGGATTTGGACAAAATTGGAAAAAGATGAATGCGGATGCTGACAGAATATTAAAATCTCTTGATATACCGGCAAAAGCTACCCAGCAGCTGGCAAGCTGTTCTATTGCCGTCCAGCAGATGGTTGCTATTGCCCGTGCAGTTGATATGGACTGTAAGGTATTGATTCTGGATGAGCCTACCTCCTCACTGGATGAGCAGGAGGTTGAAAAACTGTTCGGGTTAATGCGTGACTTAAAATCAAGAGGTGTAGGAATTATCTTTGTTACTCACTTTTTGGATCAGGTATATGAGGTATGCGACAAGATCACTGTTCTTCGGGACGGAAAGCTGGTTGGGGAATATGAAATTAAAGATCTTCCCAGAGTTTTACTTGTATCCAAAATGCTGGGCAAGGATCTGGATGATATGTCGGATATTAAGAGTGCGGAAGCTGCATATGGCGGTGCGGATGCTGATAGGGCCGTATTTGAAACAGAGCAGCTTGTAAGTGACGCAGGAATTAAGCCTTTTGATTTTTACATTAATAAGGGCGAGGTAAACGGATTTACAGGTCTTTTAGGTTCAGGAAGAAGCGAATGCGTCCGTGCAATATTCGGTGCTGACAGAGTAACTGGAGGAACCGTAAAGAAGAACGGAAAGGTTGTTAAAATATCCAAGCCCATTGACGCTATGAGAAACGGTATAGCATATCTTCCCGAAGATCGTAAAATAGACGGTATTATAGGTGATCTTTCAGTAAGAGAGAATATTATTCTTGCCCTGCAGGTGCTTAAAGGCTTCTTTAAGCCCTTTACCAAGGCAGAAGCAAATAAATTTGCTGATGAATATATTAAGCTTTTGGGAATTAAAACAGCCTCTGCAGATACACCGATCAAGTCACTTTCCGGAGGAAATCAGCAAAAGGTAATTCTCGCCCGCTGGCTGCTTACCCATCCCGAATATTTAATTTTGGATGAGCCTACACGTGGTATTGATGTGGGTACGAAAATTGATATTCAGAAATTAGTGCTTAAGCTTGCTTCAGAGGGTATGAGTATTACATTTATTTCTTCTGAAACGGATGAAATGCTTCGTACCTGTTCAAGGTTAATTGTTATGAGAGATCGTAAGGTAGTAGGTGAGCTTTCAGGAGACGAATTGACCCAGAATATGATTATGAGTACCATTGCAGGAGGTGACAAGGAATAATGAAAAGTAAAAAAATAAATTTCAGTATTTCCGATTTTTTTGCGGGATTAGTGAAACGTCAGATATTTATTCCGATAGCAGCCCTGTTATTGCTTGCTGTTTTTAATCTGATTATGGATCCGTCTTTTTATGAGATATCATTGGGATTTAATAGCGAAGGGCATCCCGTATTGACAGGTAATTTAATTACAATTTTGGATTATGGTTCAGAGCTTGCCATTCTTGCAATTGGTATGACCCTGGTTACAGCAGCCAGCGGCGGTCAGGATATCAGTGTAGGCGCCGGTATAGCAATAGCGGGAAGTGTTGTGCTCAGGGTGTTGTGCGGAACCAATTCCAGACCTGAAACTCTGCAGGCGCCGATTATTGTTGCGTTTTTGGTAAGCTGTGTGGTAGCAATGCTGTTTGGAGCCTTCAACGGTATCCTGGTGGCATATTTTAAAATACAGCCTATGGTGGCAACCCTGATTTTATTTACTGCAGGCCGTTCCATTGCCGCATGGATCAATAACAATGAGCTGCCTATTATCAGTGATCCTTCTTTTGCAGTTTTTGGAGGATTTATTCCGGGAATACCGATACCAACGCCCTTTTTCATTGCAGTGATTTGTATGATTATTATGACTCTTGTGCTGAGGTTCACTACATTGGGATTGTATACACAGTCGGTAGGAATTAATGAAAGTTCTTCCAGATTAAACGGTTTAAACCCCAATTTCATTAAATTTTTAAGCTTTGTTATTCTTGGCTTATGTGTTGCTGTTGCCGGATTAATTAAGGTAAGCAGGGTTTCTTCCATTAATTATTCCGTTATAGCAAAGGATATTGAAATGGACGCTATTCTTGCTGTTGCACTGGGAGGCAATGCTTTAAGCGGTGGTAAATTTAACATGATGGCGTCTATTTTAGGAGCGTATGTTATTCAGTTCCTTACCACTACACTTTATAAGTTTAATGTTAAATCGGATGAGCTTCCTGCCTATAAAGCAGTTGTTGTAATTGTTCTGGTAGTATTAAGTGCACCGATTGTCATAGATTATATTTCAGGCTTGTTCAAAAAAATTAAATCAAAACTAAGTGTAAAGTAGTTAGGTTAATATGTCAT
>JAUNGK010000211.1 GCA_030524555.1 Bacillota bacterium
GGATTACGCTGCGAAACGTGAACAAATAACTAATACAAAATTTTGAAAGGAATAATACAATGAATACAGCATTATCATGGATTAAAGCATATGTGCCCGAACTGGAATGTACGGATCAGGAATACTGTGATGCAATGACCCTTACGGGAACCAAGGTTGAGGGCTTTGAACGATTGGATCAAAATTTAGAGAAGATTGTCATAGGACAGATTGAAAAGATTGAAAAGCATCCCGATGCGGATAAGCTGATTATCTGTCAGGTAAACATCGGAACCGGAGTGATACAGATTGTGACCGGTGCGCCTAATGTAAAGGAAGGGGATAAAGTTCCCGTAGTTTTGGACGGCGGAAGAGTTGCAGGAGGACATGACGGCGGCCCTATGCCTGAGGAAGGAATTAAGATCAAAGCAGGCAAGCTTCGCGGAATAGAGTCAAACGGTATGATGTGCTCCATCGAGGAGCTTGGCTCTGACAGAAATATGTATCCCGAGGCGCCTGAATACGGCATTTACATTTTCCCTGAGGATGCACAGGTGGGTGCAGATGCAGTGGAGGCTCTCGGTATGAGAGATACGGTTTTCGAGTATGAGATTACCTCCAATCGTGTGGACTGCTACAGTGTTCTGGGAATTGCAAGGGAAGCAGCTGCTACCTTCAGAAAGCCTTTTGTTCCGCCTGTAGTGGAAGTGAAGGAGAACGGAGAAGACGTGAATGATTATATTTCCGTTGAGGTACAGGATCCCGACTTGTGCAGCAGATACTGTGCAAGAGTCTGCACTAATATTAAAATTGCGCCTTCACCGGAATGGATGCAGAGAAGACTTCGTGCCAGCGGCATACGTCCTATTAATAACCTGGTGGATATTACCAACTATGTGATGGAGGAATACGGCCAGCCCATGCATGCTTTTGATCTGGATACCATTGCAGGGCACAAAATCATTGTCAGAAGAGCTAAGGACGGAGATGAATTTGAAACTTTGGACGAACAGATCAGAAAGCTGGATAAGGATGTTTTGATGATCTGCGATGCGGAGAAGGAAATTGGTATTGCCGGGATTATGGGAGGTCAAAACAGTAAAATTACAGATAACGTGAAAACTGTTATGTTTGAAGCGGCTACCTTTAACGGCCCCAATATTCGTAAATCTGCTAAGAGAATCGGTCTGCGTACCGATGCATCGGGTAAGTTTGAAAAGGGGCTTGATCCTCATACTGCCATTGAGGCAATTAACAGGGCGTGCCAGCTTATTCAAGAGCTTGGATGTGGTGAAGTAGTGGGCGGAGTAGTGGATGTGTGCCAGCCCATGAAGGAAAAGGTGAAAGTAGCATTTGAGCCCGATAAAATAAACAAATTATTGGGAACTCAGGTATCCGAACAGGAAATGCTGGATATTTTTAAGATGCTTGAGATAGAATATGATAAAGAGAGCAGAGAACTGATTGCTCCTACCTATAGGCAGGACATTGAAGGATTTGCAGACATTGCGGAGGAAGTGGCAAGATTTCATGGTTATGATGTGATACCCACAACTCTTCCTACCGGAGAGGCTACCGCAGGTAAGCTTTCCTTTAAGCTGCGCATTGAACAGAAGGCAAGAGATATTGCGGAATACTGCGGATTTTCGCAGGGAATGTGTTATTCCTTTGAAAGTCCTAAGGTATTTGACAAGCTGCTTTTGCCGGAGGATTCTCCTCTTAGAAAAGCAGTTGTGATTTCCAATCCATTAGGAGAGGATTTCTCCATTATGAGAACTCTTTCCTTAAATGGTATGCTTACATCCCTTGCGACCAATTACAACAGAAGAAATAAGGATGTAAGGTTATATGAGCTGGGAAATATTTATCTGCCCCATCAGGTGCCGGTTACAGAGCTTCCCGATGAGAGAATGCAGTTTACCCTTGGCATGTATGGAGAAGGCGATTTTTACACCATGAAGGGTGTAGTGGAAGAGTTTTTTGATGCTGTCGGCTTATGCGGTCATGTGAATTATGATCCCAAGGCAGAAAAGCCTTTCCTGCATCCCGGAAGACAGGCTCTTATCGGCTATGCAGGAAAGACAGTAGGTTATTTAGGGGAGGTGCATCCTCAGGTTTGTGACAATTATGACATTGGAACCAGAGCTTATGTTGCAGTTTTGGATATGCCCGAAATACTTCCCTTTGCGACCTTTGACAGGAAATATGAGGGAATTGCCAAGTATCCCGCTGTTTCCAGAGATATTAGTATGGTAGTGCCCAAGGAGATTTTGGTAGGACAGATTGAGGCAGTTATTGCGCAGCGCGGCGGAAAAATTTTAGAGGAATATCAGTTATTTGATATTTATGAGGGAGAGCAGATTAAGAGCGGTTATAAGTCAGTTGCCTACTCTATTACCTTCCGAGCTAAAGATCGTACCCTGGAGGAAGGGGATGTATCAGGCGCAATGAAAAAGATCTTAAATGGGCTGGAAGCACTGGGGGCTGAGCTTCGTTCGTAATGACAGAAAAGAAAGGAAAATAGGAATGGAAAAGAAGAATACATGGGAGACCTATAACAGCAGGCAGCTAAAAGAGGTAGATGTGTTTGCTGATGAATATAGGTGTTTTCTGGATCAGGGAAAAACAGAGCGAGAGTGTGTGGATTATATTGTCAATGCGGCGGAAAAAGCCGGATATCGCGAGCTTAAAGAGCTTATGAAAAATGGTGAGAAGCTGAAAAAAGGCGATAAGGTTTATGCGGTATGGATGAATAAGTCCATTGTAATGTTCCGAATTGGAAGCCGTCCTATGGTAGAGGGAATGAATATTTTAGGAGCGCATATTGATTCTCCCAGATTGGATATTAAACAGAACCCACTGTACGAGGATGGAGGTTTTGCTTATCTTGATACACACTATTACGGAGGCGTGAAGAAATATCAGTGGGTAACTCTTCCCCTTGCGCTTCACGGTGTAATTGTAAAGAAGGACGGAACTACCGTGGAGATTAATATTGGCGAGAGCGAGGATGATCCGGTATTCTTCGTTTCCGATCTTCTGATTCACCTTGCGCAGGAGCAGATGGAAAAAAAGGCTGCTAAGGTGATTGAGGGAGAAGCGTTAGATATTATTGTAGGAAACAGACCCATCACATTAGGTAAGGAAAAAGCTTCCACTAAGGATGGCAGGAATGCTTCAAAGAATGATGGGTCTTCGGAAAAGGATAAGGCAAAGGAAGCCGTTAAGAAGGGAATACTGGATATTTTAAAGAAAAACTACGAGGTGGAGGAGGAAGATTTCCTTTCCGCAGAGCTTGAGGTGGTTCCTGCAGGAGGGGCAAGGGAAGCAGGATTGGATCGCAGCATGATCCTTGCCTATGGCCAGGACGACAGGGTGTGTGCTTTTTCATCTTTAAAAGCGATGCTTGAAGTGGAGGACAGTGAAAGAACAGCCTGCTGTCTGCTGGTCGATAAGGAGGAAATCGGCAGTGTGGGCGCTACCGGAATGCAGTCCAGATTTTTTGAAAATATGGTGGCAGAGGTAATGAACCTTACGGGAGAGTATTCGGAGCTGAATGTAAGAAGAGCTTTGTCTGCATCCTGTATGCTTTCATCAGATGTAAGCAGTGCTTATGATCCATCCTTTGCAGCCAGCTTTGATAAGAAGAATGTGGCATATCTTGGAGGCGGTATGGTATTTAACAAGTTTACCGGCTCAAGAGGCAAGTCTGGTTCTAATGACGCCAATGCGGAGTATATTGCTCACATCCGCCATATTTTTGATGAGGCGAAAATCAATTTTCAAACTGCGGAGCTTGGCAGGGTAGATCTTGGCGGCGGTGGAACCATTGCCTATATTCTGGCTCTTTATGGAATGAATGTAATTGACAGCGGTGTGGCCGTGCTTAATATGCATGCACCCTGGGAAGCAACCAGTAAGGCGGATGTATATGAAGCTAAG
>JAUNGK010000015.1 GCA_030524555.1 Bacillota bacterium
AAGGCAATGGTCTGCAACACCAGTATCCACCGGTTCAAATCCGGTCTGCGCCTCTATAAATCCCTCGGAAAACCGAGGGATTTTTATTTGGGATATCAGGATGGTGCATGGCGATTTATCATTGTAGTATCAAAATCATATCCCGCGGCAAGGGCAATCCCCACGCCCACATTATGCTGACTATGCGCCCTTTTGACATGCACCGAGCGCGGCAGCCTTAACCGCGAAGTCGAGATAGCAAACGGGCGATTGCGGCAGTTAAAGGCGCGTATCGGGAAGTTGCGGGAATGGCTCAAAGAAGAAGCCGCGAACACCAAGCCGCCTACCCTTGCCGACTATATTCAAGGCATATTGACGCGCAAGGTACAGGCGGGGAAATCGGGATATTCCCAATCTCTCTATAACCTCAAGGACGCAGCGAATATGCTGAACTTCTTAACCGCCAACGGTATAGAGGATATGGAACATTGTTAAGTGATGAATTTAATTTTGCGCAAAAAAAGCAGGGACTCTCTCGAATCTCTGCTACTAAAATATTATTTTAAGTTGTTCTATACCTGCGCTTTAATAGCAGGCGCAAATCAATCAAAGGCTGTTAAAAAAATTATGCAGTTTAATTAAGTTGTTCATCAATATTTGGATTGTCGGATGTCTTATGAAACAAATAGGTTGTTACTTTAGAGTTTTCAAAATAACCAATCTGTTCAAACTGGACGACTGCAAGGTCATTGTCAAGAGTTATGCTGCCGCTTACACCGCCTCTTTGATCGGATGTAAAAGACATTTTTTCTTCCGATAGACTGCCGATACACGCATCATATCCTATTTCACGGAAAAGGCTAATCTGTATGAGATAAGAGCCATCCTCATTTAGCTGGATTTCAAGACTTGGATCATCGTTGGCATCGCAGTATTCTCCTGTGAAAAAACTATAGTCGGGGCGTGCATCAGGGCAGTTTTCCAGATGGGGAGTATCTGATGTTTTATGGTATTGATAGGAGCTTTCCGTAGTGGCTGTCTGATACCATCCGGAAGTAAATGTCACAGTGGCAGAATCATCATCAAGAGAGATGCTTCCCTCCACCTTTTTGTCTGTACCCCATTCAGAGGTGGAAAACAGGATTATATTTTCTGACTGATAACCTGTGCATTCATACAACTTGGTTAGAAACGGGATTTTAATCTGTATTCCATAAGTATCATCTTCATTTTTTTGGATCTCCAGACCGTCATAATTAGGGTCGTTTAAAGTATTACCCGTATATTCGCCTTCATAAATTCTAGAATTTGCGTCATTTTGCGTCATTTCTGTTTGAGATTATATTTACGATATTTACACTGCGGCTGTGGATTGCTGGGATTCGTGCATTTCAGATGGGGATGTCTGCCGTATATCAGAAGTGCTTTCTTCAGGCAGATTAATATCGTTGCCAGTATTTTCAATTTGAACGGGGGCAACATCCGTGTATTCTGTATCCTTATTTGTAGAACAGCCAGATAATAAAACAAGACATATCAAACCCGGCAAAAAGATTTTTTTCATCATAATAGTTCCCTCCAGTCAAACCAGTATCAGAAAATAATATTTGTGCATATGCTTTAAATCAAAACGCTTCATGACTGCCGCAGCTGCCAGCTTCAAAATACGTGGTTAAATCTTTTTCTTGGTCCAGTCGTCAATACAGCTGCTTAGTTCCTTTAAGTATTCAGAAAATTGTACATTTTCCTTGCCATATGTCAGCTGTAAATCATATTCCAGCGGCAGCCATGTGGAAATGTCAGATTCATTGTGGGAAATAACGGCTTCCAGCTTATCCAAAGCCTTATATGTTTTAGCCTCTTTGGTCTGCAGTTTTTTCATTTCATCCAGAAGCGCCAGCCACTCGCTTCTTTGTGCAGCAGGAAAAGTATTGACCCAATCAAAAAATAAAGCCTCCTCTTTACCTGAATCGGAAGTGGTCTTTTCAAAGGCGGGGATGTCGCCGGTAAATGACTCTCCCAGATCATGAATCAGGCACATGCGGATTACCTTATTCATATCTGTGTCCTGGAATTCGCTCTCTCCTGATAAGAGCATGGCCATCAAAGCAATCCGCCAGCTATGATCAGCAACGCTTTCCATGCGGTTTTCCTGTGTATAGCAGTGGCGGGTTGTGGTTTTTAGTATTGCAGCCTGTGAAAGTATGTTCAAAAAATCTTGTGGTGTCATGGTATCTATCCTCCCGCTTCTAAGCATTTAATCTGTCAGTGTAAATATCAATTTGACGGCATTAATTCCTGGCGCTATACTAACATAAAATAAATGAAGACACAAGGCAGAAGGAATAACCTATGAGAAGAAAAGACAGAGAGATAACTGATAAGAATAAAATAAAAGAAATTATTTCTGCGTGCAGCTGCTGCAGAATTGGCTTTAACGATAATGGCAAGGTATATATTGTGCCGTTAAATTTTGGATTTGTTGACGATGGCGAAAGCTATACCTTTTATTTTCATGGGGCGAAGGAAGGCAGAAAAATAGATTTGATTAGTCAAAATCCTAATGTGGGATTTGAAATGGATACAAATTATTTTCTTAAAGAGGCGGATACTGCCTGTGCATATTCGGCCCGTTTTCAAAGTGTTATTGGAACCGGAACCGTTAGTATCATAAATGATTTTGAAGATAAAAAGAAGGGGCTTTCAGCCATTATGGAGCACAATACGAATAGAGCAAACTGGCAGTTTTCTGATGAAATGATCAATTCAGTATGTGTATTCAAACTTAAGGTTGAGGCATTATCCTGCAAGGAGCATCTGTAATTCAACTTTCACGTTAGAAAAGGAGTGGCAAAGAGTCCAAAGCAAAAAATCAAAACCGTCTCATTGCAAGGATCTATACAATAGTCTATGATTAGCTCAGGAGGTGGCTGATATGGCAAATGAAGAGAAAAAAGATTTTAATGCGATGCTGCATAAGGACACGGGTATGCCGAAAATTCAGATTATTTCTGATGAAGCTTCCATCAAAAAATACGGAGGGGAAAGAATGTATTTTGCGCCTCCGATTACTTATGATGAGATTATGAAAACCATTCCTTATGGAAAAGTTACAACTGTCGGGACAATCAGAGATTATCTGGCGCAAAAGAACAATGCCGATTTTACCGATCCCATAACAGCGGGAATTTTTGTATCTATTGCCGCATGGGCAAGCTTTCAGCGGACGGAAGATGAAACACCTTATTGGAGGACGCTGAAGGCAAACGGAGAGCTAAACCCTAAATATCCGGGCGGCGTTACAGCTCAAAAGGAAAAACTGGAGGCAGAGGGACACACTATCATTCAAAAGGGCAGAAAAAACATTAAGCTCTATGTGAAGGATTACGAAAGCTTTTTGTTTAAGCCTGTGTAAATTTTAGTTTTAGATTTATTAGGTTTTTAAAGAAATAAGACGATATTAAATATAAATACACGGACGTATTTAAAATTTATACAGGGATGTGATTGATATGAAAATAGGAGAAGCGCAGCAGATTTACAGGGAACAGGTAAGGGAATATCAGGCACAGAAGCTTTCTGTTTCAAAACAGCTTACGGATATTCGATCCCGGATGGAAGCCTCACCGAATGAGCAGAAGCAGTATGGATCAGAAGCTGCTGTTTTGGAATTGACTTTGGAATCCTTAAATGAGAAGCAGACGGAGTATCAGGATTACCTGAGTGAATTAGCTGAGCAGTACTGCGCCTACTGGAATAGGACGGTGGCAGAGCAGCAGGCAGATGCGGCAGAAGAATATGCGGTTGAAATGAGCAAAATTATGGAAGTTGCACGCCGTATTATGAAGGGCGGGATTGTACCGGCATCAGATGAAAGGAAGCTGATGGAGTTCAGCGTTGAAATGTATCAGACTGCCAAAAGCGTTGGCGCAATGGTGCAGCGTCAGAAGAAGGAAAAGTATGATTCGCTTTGGGGAGATGAGGAAGAGAAGGAATATGATGATCCTATGGAGGTTGCTGAGAATGCCGAAGCTGCATCAACAGGACCTGAGATAGTGGATGCTGCGGATACAATTGCCTCAGTCTGTCCGGAGGAATAATATTTTTAAAACAGGGAAATTAAGTGAGCCGGATTTATATGCAATCCGGCTCATCGATTAAGCTTTCGTCTACAGTTTTCCATGCTTTTCCGAAATTAATATCTTTAAATAATGCGGCAAGGCCTGTGATCTGTTTCAGGCGGAGAATTTCATCCTTCTCCATGCCCAAATGCTTGGATATCCATGCGTCGGAGCGTCCAAGCTCATGCAGCTCCTTAATGATATTGCTCATAAGGTCAACATTGTGAGTGCCTCTGGCACGATTATGCCGGATGGTGCTTGCCATGCGGCAGTCAATTGGCTTATCAATAACGGAAACAGGCAAAAGTCCTTCCTCACGTTCATAAATATCAGGGTAATCCAGCATAATGCGATAACGGTGAAAGCCGTCAACGATGATATACCTGTCCCGTTCCTTTTCGTAATAGCAGACGATTGGCATGGTATATCCATCCTCCCGGATGCTGTCATACAAAAGCTTTAGCTCGGGAGGAGCTACTGCATTAGGATTATAGGTGTTGGGTTCGATCTTTTCTACAGGAACCGGAATAATGTTATATACGGGGCTGTTGGATTTCATTGCTTACTGCCTTTCCGGGAATTATCCCTTGATGAGCTGACTATATTTTTGTTTTAAGATATCTATATTTTTCTGCTGTTCTCTGGTTAAGCCAAATCCCATGAACCTACAAATGTGATCATTTTTCAGTATGCAAAAGCACATTCGTTTCCAGCTGGGAATATCCTTAGTTGATTTAATGTCATCCGTGTGATCGGGAATTTTACCGAGAAAAATAATTCTGGAATTTTTCATTACGGTATAGTTGGAAACACCGTTTCGCTTAATGCGGTAGCCATGCTCTTCCAGTTCCCGGATGGTTTCTTCCTCCAGACCTCCGCCGACGGTATGCCAGAAGTGGATGGAGGTTTGGAATTTTTTGATGTAATTCTGCCTAAGCCTTGCAGGAAGGGTGGCAAGAAGAAAGCGGGTGTAGGACTCCCATGTGTGGCCTTCAGGAAGAGTAATATTCTTATAGCCCAGAGCCTTGGTTTTGCCATAAATAGAGCCGAAGTTGGCGCCTCTCACCCGTCCTACCAGTTTAACCCATATCTCAGGATCAATGACACGGTACAGATTCAGACTGTCCTTTGCGTAATCATTGAAGGGGGATGCCACCCGCATTTGATCTGTTTTTAATCCGGCCATATAGTAAAGATCATATAGACGGTTATAGTCGTATTGAAACAAATAGTTGGCATGCCATACGTCGCTGGAAGACCAGTCGTACATTGGTGAAGCACACCATACATTTTTAAACTGCCTGCTGATCCAGCAGGTGCCCTTGTAACCGTTTTTACGGTTTAAAAAGCCGCTGTAGCGCTGCAGGGACTCATCAGCACGGATACCAAGGAGGCAGACTGTGCTCTTGTTTTCATGTGAAATGCGATACCACCGGCTGAACTGCCTGGCAAGATCCTCCTGATGCATTCGATAGCGATAAGTAGTTATAGGATTATTTTGCAGATTGATCACATAGGGGTGATCCGGCATAGGGCGGACCCATGCCTTTTCCTTGGTATCATCCCATGGATACCAATACATTTCATAGCTGCTAAGCGCAGTTCTTGTTGCCATGGGAAGGCACACCCAGTAAGGTTCTACGTCATGTTCAATGCGGGTAAAGGTGCGCTCCACATATTCCGTAGTGACGCTGTATTGGGCTTCAAAGTCCTGATGAAAAACGCCGATGCGCTTTTCGGGATAATTCTTTTTTTGAAAATCCAAAACCATATTTAAAAGCAGGCCGCTGTCTTTTCCGCCGGAAAATGACACAAGTATATTGTCAAATTCCTTAAAAAGAAAATGAAGGCGGTTTTGCAGCGCCTCATATACGTTTTGGGATAAATATTTTCTCTTCATTTAAAGTACCTGTATGCTCAACCTTTTGGTATAATTTGGTAAATATCTTAGCATATAGTTCGACAAAATTCAACAAAACGGATATTCGGCATTTTGAAAGGCGGTAGTTTGGCCGGCACCGTTGTCTTGATATTTAAATGATTAATTGGTATTGTAGAGTTTAACCAGCCGGGGCTATATAAGAAAAATGAAGTGAGAGGATTTGAAGAATGTACAGGATTCTAATCGTTGAAGATGATAACAGGATTTCGAAGCAGCTTAAAAAGCATTTGGAAAAGTGGGGGTATGAGATTGAGTGCATTGTTAATTTTGAAAATATTCTCCCGCAGTTTATTTCCTTTGCCCCTCAAATGGTATTGCTTGATATCGGGCTGCCTTTTTATAACGGATATTATTGGTGCGGTGAGATAAGGAAAATCTCCCAGGTGCCGGTGGTATTTATTTCATCTGCCGCAGACAATATGAATATCGTTATGGCCATGAATATGGGAGGAGACGATTTTATTGTAAAGCCCTTTGATCTTGAGGTGCTTCTGGCTAAGGTGCAGGCTGTTTTGCGGAGAACCTATTGTGTCAAGGCACAGGCAGCTGTCATGGAGCATGGCGGTGTGATTTTAAACCTGGCGGATATGAGTCTTCTTTATGAAGGGAAAAGACTGGATCTGTCCAAAAATGAATTTCGCATTCTCCAGCTGCTTTATGAGCACGCAGGATGCGCGGTAAGCCGGGAAAGTATTATGAAGCGGCTGTGGGATAATGAGTGCTTTGTGGATGAAAACACGTTGACGGTCAATATGAACAGACTCCGTAAAAAGCTGGAGAAAGTGGGAATAGAGAATTTTATTTTGACCAAAAAAGGGATAGGATATCAGCTTAGTAATGAATGAGCATATGACTAAAAAAGAAATCAATAGTTATATTATTAAGTCTTATTTAAAGGACAGAAGTACACAGGCTTTAATCTATGTATTTGTTGTGACAGCCTTTTTTGCGGTGGCATCGCTGTATGCGTATAAGCAGGTTATCAGGAATATGCTGTACGCTGTAGTCATTACACTCTTTTTCGGGGGAGTGATGGCGGCGGTAGATTTTGTGAAATACAGGGAAAAGAGCCTTACTTTGTTTTGGACCGTTCATAAGGAGGAGAAAGCCGGGTATCTGCCTTATGAGAAAAGTCTTTCGGGAAGGCTTTATCAGAAAATGCTGACGGATACGGAGCAGGAGAAGAGAGACCTGCTTACAGAGTATGATGAGAAGAAGATGAATATGGCGGATTATTATACGATGTGGGCGCATCAGATTAAAACCCCTATTGCAGCCCTGAGGTTATTGATACAGGACAGTGGAGCGGATGCGGGGGAGAAGAAAGAAGCCCTTATCAGGCAGCAGTTGGAGGAACTTTTCAAAATTGAGCAGTATGCGCAGATGGCTCTTCATTTTGCCAGACTGGAGAGCATTTCCTCGGATTTCCTTTTTAAATCCTATAATATCTGCGGAATTGTTAAACAGGCGGTTAAGAAATATTCAGTTTTATTTTTAGGGAGCGGCCTTAGCTTTCATATGGAGGAATTTGATTTGTGGGCGGTGACTGATGAAAAATGGCTGTCGCTTGTGGTGGAGCAGATTTTTTCCAATGCCCTGAAATATACGCAGAGGGGAGGCATTTCTATTTATGGCTCCGATAAGGAAGGCAATTGTAAAAAGGGCAGTGTTTCCTATGTGACAATAGAGGATACAGGGATTGGGATCAGACAAAGTGATCTGCCAAGAATTTTTGAGAGAGGATTTACCGGATATAACGGGCGTATGGAAACAAGGTCCACGGGAATAGGGCTGTATTTGTGCGATCAGATTGTCAGAAAGCTTTCGCATACGATCAGGGTTAAATCCGTTTGGGGAGAAGGGACAAAGGTTATTTTAGGCTTTGAACAGGATACGGAAGTCCGAAAGCCATAAGGAGACGGAGCATAAGTGACAAAAATGTAAGATTACAGGGAAGAAATGTTAGCCGGGTGAATGGCAGGACGTTTCTTCTTTGCTTATAATTAATTTTGTTTCCGAAAAAATTATTTCGTATAGGAAGCGGTATAAGCTTAAAGGATCCACAAGGGTGGAAAGAGGAGGAAAAAATGTCGCTTTTGGAAGTGAAAAATGTAAAAAAGATTTATACGACCAAATTAGGTCTTGTTAAGGTGCAGGCACTGAGCAATGTAAATTTTTCGGTGGAGAAAGGCGAATATGTAGCGATCATGGGAGAGTCTGGATCAGGAAAGACCACACTTTTAAATATTCTTGCTTCGCTGGATAAAGCCACCAGCGGGCAGGTACTGTTAAATGGCAGGGAGCTGTCCTCTATTAAGCAAAGAGAAATCTGTGCTTTCAGAAGAGAGCATATGGGATTTGTATTTCAGGACTTTAATCTGCTGGATACCTTATCTCTTAAGGATAACATTTACCTTCCTTTAGTACTGGCAGGGGTAGATCATCATGAGATGGAGTCAAGAATCAAGCCTCTGGCAGCAAAGCTGGAGGTGACGGATATTTTAAATAAATATCCTTATGAGGTGTCAGGAGGACAGAAGCAGCGTGCTGCTGCATGCCGTGCACTTATCACAAGGCCAGATATTATTTTGGCTGATGAGCCTACGGGAGCATTGGATTCTAAGGCATCAGGGAAGCTTCTTAGTTTGTTTGGAGACGTGAATAAGGAGGGGCAGACTATTTTGATGGTTACCCACAGTGTTTCGGCAGCCAGCCATGCGGGGAGAGTGCTTTTTATTAAGGACGGCTGTGTGTTTCATCAGATTTATAAGGGAAATCAAAGCAATGAAGAAATGTACAGAATGATTTCGGATGCGCTGACGGTGCTTCAAACAAGTGCAGAAGACAAGTGCGAAAGCAGGGAGGAGCAGGCTCTATGAAAAAGATGAAATTGCTGCCTCTTTTGGCAATAAGAGGAGTTATTCAAAACGGGCAGGTATACTATCCCTATATTGCTGCCGGCATTTTTTCTGTTTTTACTTATTTTGCATTTGCATCAATTCTTTGTAATGATATTATTGCAACGCTGCCCAAAAGTGCATATGCATGGATGATGCTGAGTATAGGGAAGGTATTGCTGGCTATTATATTATTGTTTTTTTTAATTTACGCAAACAGTTTTCTGGTGAAAAGACGTCAGAAGGAATTTGGCCTATATAATATACTGGGGCTGGAGAAGAAGCATATTGCCGGCATAATGTTGATGGAAACCGTATTTCTTTATGCAGTGGTAATGATAGGCGGTGTGCTCCTTGGGGTAGTGCTGACAAAGCTTTTATTTCTTCTTTTGCTTCGAATGAGCGGTATGCCTGCGGATGTGCGCTTTACCTTTGAACTGCAGGCCTTTCGTGAAACGGCAGTTTTCTATGCGGGTGTGTTTCTTGTCAATTATGCTGAGGACTTAAGACTGGTAGGAAAAGCAAAGCCGGTAGAGCTTATGAGCGGCGGCAGACGGGGAGAAAGGGAACCCAGATTTTTGGTGCTTTGCGCTATACTTGGCGCAGCGGCTCTTGGGTTTGGGTATTGGACTGCCATAACTGCTAGAATGGACAGTATGATTTTTATGAATTTCTTTTTGGCGGTTTTCTTAGTGATAGTCGGTACCTATCTCCTGTTTACATCAGGAAGCGTTGCGGCACTAAAGTTCCTAAGAAACAGAAAAGGAATTTATTATAAACCCCGAAATTTTATTACCATTTCGGGAATGCTTTACCGCATGAAAAAGAGTGCGGCAAGTCTTTCCAATATCTGTATTTTTTCTACTATGGTAATCATTACATTGATATGTACAATCAGCCTTTATGCGGGAATGGATGATATGATACATTTTGTCTGTCCTTATGATATGACGGTGCATTTTCGTGACAGCAAGGTAGATCAGGAAGAAGTGAGACAAAAAATAGGTGAGCTGGAAAATAAATACGGGATTGCTGTACAAAGAGTGGATATATATGACTCTCTTGGGTTGTCCTGCAGACAGGACGGTAATACGTTTGTAACAAGGGACGGTGATTTTAATTATGCAAATGATTATAAGGTAAGCTTTCTTACGATGGAGGAATATAGTGAAATAGAAGATCTGGAGGAAGACCTTTCGGAGGATGAGGTATTTATCTATTGCAGCGGCAGGGATTTTGGATATGACAATGTAAATTTCTTTGGAAAAGAGCTGCGTGTAAAGGAAGAGCTTCAAAGCTTCTTTCCAAAGCCCAAGGCGGAGCAAAGCCTGTTTAGTGCAGAATATATCATTATAGTAAAGGATTGGCAGATTAAGAATGATTGTATAAGAGTCTGGGCGGTGCAAAATGGTGTGGAAGATATAGATACATTTCTTGACAGTGACACCCGGTATGTAAATGTTCTCCTTCAGGGAAAGGATGAGGAAAAGACAGATTTCTTAAATGAGTTTGCAATATGGTGTCAGACCATGCCCGGCTTTTCCAAATATGATGACGGAGTAGATGAAAGAGCTTCCATGGCTGCCATGTATGGCGGACTTCTCTTTATCGGGGTATTGTTTGGGGTGATTTTCTTTATGTGTCTGATCCTGATTATGTATTATAAGCAGATACAGGAAGGGTATGAGGACCGGGGCGGTTTCAATATAATGAAGAAGGTGGGAATGAGCGACAGGGAAATCCGCAGTACGGTGCACAGACAGATTATTATGGTATTCGGCCTTCCCCTGATAGGAGCAGTTTTACACACAATGGCAGGAATGCAAATGGTACAAAAATTAATGGCTGTAATTGATCTGTTTAATTGGTCTTTAATGGCGTGGTGTACGGTGGGCGTAGTTGCTTTATTCATATTGGTATATGGCATCAGCTATGCAGCTACCTCCAAGGTTTATTATCAAATAGTTAAGCAGAGCCAGTAAGAAAGATGATCCGTTCAGATGATCCTTAATGTTTCATTAAAAATCGTCCGAAACGGATCATTTTATTTTTTATTCTGTTACAATAAAACAAGGAGGTGGAGGATGCATATTTTATTACTTATTTTGGGAATTGTATGTTTTGTTTATTTTCTTTGTATAGCCTTTTTTGTAGGGCATGGAACTAACTTTTATTTTATTTGGCTTTTGATAGGATGCGGCGCAACCTGTTTATCTGTTCTGATTAAAAAGGGAATTTGGGCAGAGCATTTTCCGGGGTGGTTTAAGCGTATTTTTATGGTGCTGGTATGTGTTGGACTGGCAGTATTTTTGTTTGTGGAGGGATGCATTATCAGCGGCTTTACCAAGACGGCTCCGTCAGGGCTTGATTATCTGGTTGTGCTGGGTGCACAGATGAAGACAAGCGGCCCGTCCAAGGCACTACAGTATCGATTGGATGCAGCATTTGAATATCTTGAAAATAATCCTGATACCCGTGTGATCGTATCAGGCGGACAGGGAGCGGACGAGCATATTTCAGAGGCGCAGGGAATGTATGATTATCTGGTGGATAAGGGGATTTCTCCTGAGCGGATCATTATGGAGGACCGCTCCCGAAATACCTTTCAGAACCTGACTTTTTCCGCAGAATATCTGGATAGGGAAAAAAATTCGGTGGCAGTGGTGAGCAACGATTTTCATGTGTTCCGGGCTGTTAAAATTGCTAAAAAGGCAGGATATAGCAATGTGTATGGCCTTGCTGCAAGAGGAGAACCGTTTTTGAAATATAATAATATGATGCGGGAATTTTTCGGTGTGGTTAAGGATTTCCTGGTGGGAAATATGTAAGAAAGCGGGAAATGATGCAACTATGATGCAAATTTGATGAAACTTTGATGCATGTCTGTTTTATGATAGATGCCGGACAAATGAGAAGCAGGAGGAAGCAGTCATGAGAAAGTTTATCAGAAGAATGGGAAATGTTGTGTTGCTTCTGATTTGCATGAACCTGATTTGGGGCTGCGCAAAGGAACAGGAGAGGCTGGAAAAGCAGCCGGAAAATGGAGCTTTAGAGGATACTGTCATAGGAGCAGAGGATCAGGATTTGGAGAACGAAAGGGACACAGCCGCAAAAGAGAAAGCAGAAGAGCCGGAAGAGGAAAAGGACTGGTATCAAAAGAATCAAGAGCTGTTTTATGAGACGGCGGATGAGCATGGGATTGCCCATGGTGAGGCCGATAAGTATTTTGCGCGGCTTTGTCGTGATAATGTTTTTCAGGATGGGACCATGGAGCTTACCGGACTTATGATAGAGGACATGGACGGAAACGGTCAGAAGGATATGCTGGTTATGGTTCTGGACGGGGAGGAAAAGCCCTTTTACGGAGGCGGCTGTATCTGGATATATATGAATGAGGATAAGCCCTATTGCTTTGATGATGAAGCCTGCTCCTATTACGGCTGGTTCGATGCGTTCTGGGCGGATATTGATAATGATGAAAATGTGGAAATTGTGTTTAGTGCACAGGGCACCGGATGCGGTGCAGCAGGGGATTCCTACAAAGTGATTTTTAAATACAAGGATCATGGCATAGAGCAGATGGAGCTGCCCTCCGAATTGACGGATGATGTAGGAATATATGTTGATGTAACTCAGTATCCTGAGGAGAACAGTTATAGCGCTTACTGCGAGTATTTGGATGAAACGATTTTCTTTCAGTCAGATAATATAGAGGACTGGGAGCGGCCCAAGGCAGCGCAGTATGTAGGAGGTAATGTAAGAGGTTTTTATGATTTGTGCTGCGTGGAATATGAGGGGAAAAATGCCCTTCAGGCATCCGAATATCTCCACGGTGAAGGAGGAATTGCCCATTGGGTGGGTACGGCGCAGTTTTTGATTGTGTGGGATGAGAAAGGTAACAGCAGCATCGCCAGGTGGTGGATCGAGGGATCAGATGCTTCTTATTTTGTGGAGGAGGCGCGTACAGGGTGAAGTTGTGGTTGAATAACCATTTTTTCTGTAGTAAACTGAATGTAATATTCATGTAAATGTCCTTATACAGAGAACTATGAAACGTATGGATAAGAGCTATAGGTTAAGGGGAATGGCAGGATGGAGCAGATTGAGAAATTAAGAGAAATTATAAATAACAGTGATAATATTGTTTTTTTCGGCGGGGCCGGGGTTTCTACGGAAAGCGGCATACCGGATTTTCGCAGTGTGGACGGCTTATACAATCAGAAGTATGATTATCCGCCGGAAACCATTTTAAGCCACAGCTTTTATCGGCAAAAGCCTGAGGAGTTTTTCAGGTTTTACAAGGATAAGATGCTTTGCCTTTCAGCAAAGCCCAATGCAGCGCATTTAAAGCTGGCTAAGTGGGAGCAGGAGGGAAAGCTTAAGGCAGTGATTACCCAGAATATTGACGGCCTTCATCAGATGGCAGGCAGTAAAAGAGTATTAGAACTGCATGGCAGCGTGCTCCGCAATTACTGCGAGAGGTGCGGAAAGTTTTTTGATGCAGAATATATGCTTCATGCCAGGGGAGTGCCTGTCTGTGATGCCTGCGGCGGGTTCGTTAAACCTGATGTGGTTTTGTATGAGGAAGGACTGGATAATAAAACGCTGACGGATGCGGTCAGCTATATCAGCAATGCGGATGTACTGATTATTGGCGGTACTTCGCTGGTGGTTTATCCGGCAGCAGGACTGATAGATTATTATAGAGGGAATAAGCTGATCTTAATTAATAAGACTTCTACAGCCAGAGATAATGTAGCAGATTTGGTGGTACAGGGAAATATCGGTGAAATTTTTGCGGCAATTTAAGCTGCTTAGTGATGAAACGACAGATATAGAGTGCAAACCAGGAGGGGATACTTTGAAAAAGAAAATTACTACGTTATTGATGGCAGTATTGTTTGGCATGCTTCTTGCAGGCTGCGGCAGCAAAGGCAGCGGTTACGAGGGTGCGGGGATGAAAATCAAGTACAATACCTCGGATTGGAGCATCTTTTACCGGGAGGCTAATGAAGGCACTAATATTATTGAGCTGTATTCCGATAAGGGAGGAGGGTTGTCTATCATGTCCTGTGAGGCAGAACCGGGCAGTGCAGAAGAAATATATCAGGGTATGATAACCTCTGACCAGTTGCTTGGCCAGGTGTCCGGTATGTCAGCACAGAATAATATGGCTGAGGAAAAGGGGACTGCGTCTTACGCCCATCGAACCAAAACCAATTTTTCATCGGACTATTGGACCTTGTTTTACGGTAAGAATGTTGGAGATGGAAGAGTGCTTTTGGCAGCGGCGACTATTTACATAGATGATGAGGACGAGGCCAATCAGTGCAAGCAGGAAATTGAAAAGATGATTGACTCCTTAACGGTTTCCGATGAGATGGAACTGGGTGAAGCCACCAAGGCAATGATCGATCCTGACGTGCAGACTAATGTACTGGTGAATTATATCAACGGCGGACAGAAGTATTATAGCTATATGGAAGGCTCCCAGGCAGCCAAGGCAGAACCTGTATCAGTGGAGGGCTTTGAATATGTACAGAAGGTGACGCTGAAGGATGAAATTACCGGCATGGAAGCAGAGGTATATGGTCCGGTAGGCGATACAAGTTATTTGTCAGGCAGCAGCATTTTCTATATTGAGCATGGCATAACTTTTTCCCTGCTTTTGGTGGGTGACTGGACTTATAGCAGTCCAAAGGAGCAGCTGTCCATGTGGCAGCAGGAAACGGTGAAGCCGTTAAAGGATAATACGGTCAGATATCAAAATCTGTCAGTAGATGATCCGGTAACTGTGGAGGAGGGGCTGTGCTGTTACCAGCATACGTCGGTGGAAGAGCTGGACACACAGGAAAACGCTACGACCAATCATTATCTGAACTATGTAGGAACATCCTCTAACGGCATCGGATATATGTTTTCTCTTGAAGTATTGGCGAGCAGTACGGACGGTGAAACCAACCAGATACTGGAAGAGATTGGGAAATGCTATGATCTGGATCTTGCAGAATACGGGAACTCTGCGGAGGATTTGAACAATGCCGGAGAGCGGGTGAATATGTCACAGGATATTTACACGCAGAAATCAGGGGAACCGGAAATCCGTGCCGTTGAAGGCTATACTTATATGGGGGCTTCGGAGCTTAGTGATTATGACGGCAATATTTATGAGCTGTTAATACCTATGGGAAGCAATACCTACAACTCGGGTTACAGTTTATTTGCGAATATGCATGGTGTATCTATCAGTGTCAGTGTTACGCATATTTATAAAGGTATGTCGTTAGCGGAAGCTGTTCAGGAGAGCATGCAGTACAGATATGATTCCCTGCTGGAAAACAGCCGTGATTATAAAAATGTCACAATGGGTGAGGTAAATGCCACAACAGAGGGAGAAGGGCTTTATGGAAGTGTCAGCGCAGATCATGCGGATTATAACGGAGTGGTTTTCCCTTATCATGAAATAGGCTATCAATTAAAAATGAATGATGACAGCGCTTTGGAAATCAGCATCAGGCTGGATGAGCGTGATTATGATGTACATACCAATGTGATATTAGAGGAAATAGAGCAGGCCTATCGTATGGATCTTACAGAGTTTTACTATGAGCCATAAGATAAGAAAGGTATGGGCAGTAAGATGAGAATATTAATGAGGAAGGCAGCAGTCGCAGCACTGATACTTTCTATGGCCTTGTCTTTTGGCGGCTGCGGTTCAACTGCGGAGCTGGCTAGAAAGGTTGGAGAAGCGGCTGCAAGAGCTGCAAAGGCAAGGGAAGAGGAACAGGTGGAGGCTGCTGAGGCTGTGGAGATTACAGAGCCTGCTGCTACACCAGAGGCTGTTTTAGACCAGCCCAAAGAGGATGAATTTTCTAAAGAGGACGAAGGGTATGAGGAAAAGGATGAAAAACCAGCCGTAGTAATGCCGACGCCCAGAGAGGGAGTTATTGGATTAGATGATATCTTTTCGGGATCAGGCAGCGATTCTGATGAGGATATAGATCCTGATGAATTTTATTTTGCGGATGACGATGAGGAGATTCCCTACGATACCTACGTGGCTCAAAATATAGAGAAATGCAAGGAAGATTTAGCAGCAGACGATGGCCCCGTGCAATCCGAAGTGGAATCGGATACCATACAATGGTTCAATGCCACCTATGCGATTCTTACGGAGAGCAATGATGGTGAGAGAACCTTAGTAGGCGGAATGGAGAGAGACCTGGTTAATGCAGTGTTTATGCGTTACCAGTTATATACCGGCTGGGGAATTGAGAGCCGTGAAGACGCAGATGCAGTCATTGAGTGGCTTTCGGAGGAAGGACACAGATGTGAATATGAAGATTTGGTCAGCGCCTTTTCGGAAATCGGCATGCTTGATGCAGAGAAAGAATATTTTGATGAGCTCATTGAGGAGAGCTTTGGGGAATATGGAAGCGAGGCAGTCAATCGTTTAAAGACCGTTTATGACTGTAATAAGGTATGCGGGGAAAACGGCATTTTGGCGTGGGACTTGTGCAGGGTTAACCAGGTGGCTGCATGGTGCTATGTGGCGGGATATTATACGTTGGAGGAATCCCTGGAAATTCAATTACAGAATTCTAAGGAGCTTCAGGAGGACTTTACTTCATGGGATGAAATGATGGAAAGTTATCTGTATGGCTTCCAATATTGGTATGGAGATTCCGGCAGCTCATCTTCCAGTAGTACCGCTAAACGCCGCAACATATACAATAGTCTGAAGGAAATGCAAAGCGGTCCCTACAGCAGTGATTTTGATATGGAGCTTCTGCGCAGCTGGGACACGTGATGAAAGCGCTCTGCTGATGTATGGGATATCTGAAACAAAACAGACATGATACAGGGGGATGCACATGGATATTCAGGTAGGAGATGTGTTGAAATTAAAGAAGGCTCATCCCTGCGGAAGTAAGGAATGGGAAGTTCTTAGAGTTGGTGCGGATTTCAGGCTCAAATGTCTGGGATGCGGACATCAGATTATGACTCCCCGCAGGCAGGTGGAGAAAAATATCAAAGAAATACATCCTGCAGGTAAATCCTTATGACATTTTTTTGGACAAATACTTGAAATATTGGAAAAACCGTGGTATTATATTACTCCGTGATATGTTTTATTAATATATGAGAAGTCGCTTTGGCAGGCTCATTATTATCCGTCAAATGGCGGAAACACAATCCTTGCTCCCGGAGAACGGGGGCCAAGACCAAAAGGAGGTAACAAGCATGAACAAATATGAATTAGCCGTTGTTGTTAGTGCGAAAATCGAGGACGAGGAAAGAGCAGCAGTTGTTGATAAGTGCAAGGCTCTGATCGAGAGATTTGGCGGTACAATTACTAACGTTGACGACTGGGGCAAGAAGAGACTTGCTTATGAAGTTCAGAAGATGAAAGAAGCTTTCTATTACTTCATCCAGTTTGACGCAGAGAGTACAGCGCCCATCGAAATCGAAAACCGTGTTCGCATTATGGACAATGTTATCAGATTTTTATGCGTAAAACAGGAAGCATAGAAAGTAGGGGTAGGTATGAATAAAGTAATACTTATGGGGCGTTTAACAAGAGATCCTGAAGTGAGATATTCCCAGGGGGAAAGCTCAATGGCAATTGCCAGATACACACTTGCCGTAGACCGCAGATTTAATCGTAATAATGATGATCAGACTGCGGATTTCATTGGATGCGTAGCCTTTGGAAGAGCCGGCGAATTTGCTGAAAAGTATTTCAGGAAAGGAACTAAGGTTGCTATTACAGGTCGTATCCAGACAGGCAGCTATACCAATAGGGATGGCGTCAAAGTGTATACCACGGATGTTGTGGTTGAGGAGCAGGAGTTTGCCGAAAGCAAGAACAGTAATGCAGGTTCCGAGAGAGGTTCCTTTGGAGCAGGCAGAGCACCCGAGCCTTCGGGAGCAGGCGATGGTTTCATGAATATTCCTGATGGAATAGACGAGGAGCTGCCTTTTAACTAAAGGTTCATTAAATTAAAACAGGAGGCAATTATTATGGCATATAATAAAGCAGAGAAGTCCGATTCTCCAATGAGAAAAAAGGGCGGAATCCGCAGAAGAAAAAAGGTTTGTGTATTCTGTGGTAAGGATAATGTAATTGATTACAAAGATGTAAACAAGCTGAAAAGATATGTATCTGAGCGTGGAAAGATTCTTCCCCGCAGAATTACAGGAAACTGTGCAAAGCATCAGAGGGCTCTTACAGTTGCAATTAAGAGAGCACGTCACGTTGCATTGATGCCTTACGTACAGGATTAATTTCATATCTGAGTAGATTTAGTTAATCTATGAACAATGATGCGGCTGCCATTTTGGCAGCTGCTTTTTTGTGTGATAATTTTACATAAATTTTACATAATACTGCTATCGGAATTTACATGGCTTTACTTAAAATATAGTTGCAAATATGCGAATGTTTAAATCTTATTTGGAGGAGTTAAATTATGAGCACCCATGATATGTTTCAGACAGTGTTTGGCCTGCTTGGAGGGTTAGCGGTATTTATTTTTGGAATGAATATGATGAGTGAGTGCCTGCAAAAAGCGGCAGGAGAAAAGATGCGGACAATTTTGGGCGTTCTTACCAAAAATCCGGTGATGGGAGTTTTGGCAGGAGCGTTGGTAACGGCAGTACTTCAAAGCAGCAGCGCCACGACAGTTATGGTGATTGGCTTTGTCAGTGCAGGACTTATGAAGCTTCCGCAGGCTATATCGGTTATTCTGGGCGCCAATATCGGTACTACGATGACGGCTCAGCTGATGGCATTCAAGATCAGTGATTATATATGGATGATTGTGTTCGTAGGCTTTATCATTTTTTTCCTGGGGAAAAAGGAAAAGATTAAAAATGTGGGGCAGACGATTTTTGCTTTTGGCCTTTTGTTTGTAGGCATTGAGACAATGGGAGCCGTTATGAAGCCCCTGGCAAACAGTCCAATCTTTATTGAGCTTATGGAAAAGGTTGCCAATGTTCCGGTGCTGGGAGTGCTTTTGGGTACCGGAATGACTGTGATTGTGCAAAGCAGCAGCGCCACGATTGCGGTTTTACAAAGCTTTGCCTCCCAACCGGCAGCAGATGGTATATCCAGTGTAATCGGCCTTACTGGCGCCATTCCCATTCTCCTCGGGGACAATATTGGTACCACCATCACAGCGCTTCTTGCCAGCATCGGACAGTCAAAGAATGCTAAAAGAACAGCAGTGGCACACAGCGTTTTTAATATAACGGGAAGCTTTATCTTCATCTGGATCATTCCGCTGTTTGCAAGGTTTATTCAGTTTATCTCCCCTAAGGGAAATGAAGTGGATGTCATTTCCAGGCAGATTGCCAATGCTCATTTATCCTTTAATTTTATTAATACATTAATCTGGCTCCCTATGCTGCCAATATTGGTTAAGATTGTTATGTTTATTGTTCGTGGAGAGGATGAGGCCAAAAAGCAGGGAGAGGGTCCCCGCTTTTTGGATGAGCATATGCTATCGCAGCCGGTGGCAGCAATGGAACTGGTATACGAGGAGGTAAATTCCGTATTTGCGGATTTGCAGGAGCTGCTCAAAAAGGTAAAGACCTGCTTTTTGAAAAGCAATTTTGATATATTACAGGAGGTGGGGCAGGAAGGCCGCCGGCTTACTTCACTTCATGAAAAGATTTCTCAATACATGTCAGCGCTGTTTGCCGGCGGTGGTTTGACGGAGGAGCAGTCGGCAGAAGGAACAAGGCTTATGTATCTGGTCAATGATATGGATAAAATTTGTGACAGGTGTGTGGATATTTCCAGGATATCAGGGGAAAAAATTTTGGGCGAGTACCGGTTTTCTGAGGCGGCTGCGCAGGAGCTTGAAGACTGTTTTTTATTTGTTTCTGAAATGCTTGATAAGGCATGGAGGGCATATAAGAACGGAGATGAGATGCTGGCCGGGGAAATTATGGAGGATAAGGACAGACTTAGGAAGATGGTTCGGCGGTGCAATAAGAACCATTTAAAGCGAATGAAGAAAAACAGCTGTAAGCCGGAAATGACAGGCGTATTTTCGGGAACTCTGCAAAATTTAGACAGAATAGGAAACAGCTGTACCAATATTGCGGAGGAAATTATAGAGAGATCTATGGAGGAGGAAGTAGAGGAGCGGGCAATATAGCAAATATTAAAGAGTGAAAGCACCCGAAAAGAGGTCGGATTTGTGGAATTATGAGAAAACCTGTCAAAACCTTCTAAATAATAAGGTGGAAACTTGCCTGAAAAAATGTTATACTTATTTAGTATATTTATAAGTAGAAGAATGTGAACGTGCAGAGAGGTATTTTTAGAGTGTCTCCGTTGAAAAATAAGATTAGGTTAAAGGGTAGACTGAAAAGATATGTACAGACTTCTTTATATTTGGGGCTTGTGCTTGCCATTGTAAATCTGGTGGTATATTTGATTAACATACCGTCGGGTCTGGTGGTGACCTGCTTTATGCTGCTTTATTTTGCAGTGGTTTTATCCCTGCAATTTTATAATAAGCCGGTAATTATCAATGAGCTTGTCAGCTTTGCCACCCAGTATGGCCAGATTCAGAAGGTATTGCTTCGGGAATTGGAGATTCCTTATGCCATGCTGGATGATGGGGGAAGGATCATTTGGACCAATGAAGCTTTTGAAAAGGTGGTACATAAAGAAAAGGGCTACAAAAAGTCAATTACATCCTTATTCCCTTCCGTAACGAAAGAAAAGCTTCCCGGAGAGCTTGACATGGTGGAAATGGATATTCTCTACGAGAACAGTAATTATGTAGCTAAGATGCGTAAGATTTCTATGGGAGAGATGATTACCAACAGTGACATTGTTGAAGGAGAAGATTATTCAGGCTATTTAATTGCCTTTTATCTCTTTGACGAGACAGCTCTTAGAATTGCCCTGCAGGAGGTGGATGATCAGAGTCTTGCGGTGGGAATGATTTACCTTGATAATTATGATGAGGCTCTTGAAAGTGTGGAGGAGGTCAGACGGTCTCTTCTTGTTGCGTTAATAGACCGTAAGGTTAACAAGTATATTGCAGCGCTTGACGGTATCTGCAAAAAAATCGAGAAGGACAAGTATATGGTGATCCTTCGTAAGAAAGCAACAGAGCTCCTTCGCGAAAATAAATTTGATTTATTGGATGAGGTTAAGACGGTTAATATCGGAAATGAGATGGCGGTGACCATCAGTATCGGTATGGGGATAGACGGACTGACCTATGCACAGAATTACGAGTTTGCAAGAAACGCTATCGATCTGGCTCTGGGACGGGGCGGTGACCAGGCGGTAGTAAAGACACCGGGGAACGTCACCTATTACGGAGGAAAGAGTCAGCAGGTAGAGAAGAATACCAGAGTAAAAGCCCGCGTAAAGGCGCAGGCTCTTCGGGAAATCATTTCCAGCAAGGAGCAGGTGCTGATCATGGGACATCGCTTAGCTGATGTGGACAGCTTCGGAGCTGCAGTAGGTATTTATCGTATCGCAACCACGTTAGACAGGAAGGCTTATATTGTTTTGAATGATATAAGCACCTCTATGAAGCCTATAGTGGATTTGTTTAAGAGCCATGAGGATTACCAGGAGGATATGATTATCAGCAGTCAGCAGGCCATAGAGCTTGCCGGAAATAATACTGTTTTGGTAGTGGTGGATGTAAATAAACCGGCGATTACGGAATGTCCTGAGCTGCTTAGAATATGCAAATCTATTGTAGTACTGGATCATCACAGGCAGGGCACGGAAGTAATTGAAAATGCCACCTTGTCTTATGTGGAGGCTTATGCCTCTTCGGCATGTGAAATGGTATCCGAGATATTGCAGTATATTGGAGAGAGCATCAAAATTTCTCCGGAGGAAGCAGACTGCATGTATTCAGGAATTATGATTGATACCAGCAACTTTATGACCAAGACCGGTGTCAGAACCTTTGAGGCGGCGGCTTTCCTTAGAAGAAACGGTGCGGATGTGACCAGGGTTCGAAAGCTCTTCCGTGAGGATGCCAATGAATATAAGACCAAGGCGGATGCAGTCAGTCAGGCGGAGATTTATCGAAATGCCTTTGCCATCTCCACTTGCAGCAGTGAGGGGATTCAGAGTCCTACCATAGTAGGCGCCCAGGCAGCCAATGAACTGCTGAATATCAGAGGGGTTAAGGCAAGCTTTGTTCTCACGGAATATCAAAACCAGATATTTGTCAGCGCCCGCTCCATTGACGAGGTCAATGTGCAGATTATTATGGAAAAGATGGGCGGGGGCGGCCATCTTGGCACGGCAGGCTGTCAGCTAAACGGTGTATCTGTCTCCGAGGGAATTGGAATTTTAAAGGGAACATTAGATAAGATGATTGCGGAAGGCGATCTGATCATAGAATAATCAGAACGAAAGAAGGATGCCAAGATGAAAGTTATTTTATTGGAAGATGTAAAAAAGCTGGGTAAGAAGGGCGAGATTGTAGAGGTAAATGACGGATATGCAAGGAACTATGTGCTTCCCAAGAAGCTGGGAGTGGAGGCTAACGGGAAGAACATGAATGACTTAAAGCTTCAGAATGCCCATAAGGAAAAGGTGGCCAAGGAAAATCTGGATGCAGCAAAGGCTTTTGCAGAAGAGATGGCAAAGGATGAAATAGTGGTATCCATCAAGGCAGGAGAAGGAGGAAGAACCTTTGGTTCTGTTTCATCCAAGGAAATTGCCCAGAGCTACAAGGAGCAGTGCGGTAAGGAAATAGACAAAAAGAAGATTATTCTTCCAGAGCCTATTAAAGCCTTCGGTGTGTATGAGGTTTCGGTAAAGCTTCATCCCAGTGTAACAGGAAAGCTTAAGGTTAAGGTTACGGAAATGAAATGATTTAGGATACAGAGTGAAAGGTTTGTAGCATGGCAGAAGCAGAGGAAGCCCTTTTAAAACGGGTTTTGCCGCACAGTATAGAAGCGGAGCAGTCGGTAATCGGCTCCATGATTATGGACAGGGAAGCGATTACGATTGCGTCTGAGCTGATTTGCGGTGATGATTTTTATGGTAAGCAGTACGGGATACTGTTTGACACCATGGTGGAATTAAATGACGAGGGAAAGCCGGTGGATCTGGTGACGCTTCAGGACAGGCTTAGGGAAAAGGATGTTCCTCCTGAGACCTGCAGTCTTGAATTTATCAGAGATTTGGTTACAGCGGTTCCTACGTCGGCAAATATTAAATATTATGCGAACATTGTGGCAGAGAAAGCGACCCTTCGAAAGCTGATCCGGTTGAACGAGGAAATTGCCAATACCTGTTATGTGGGTAAGGAAAATCTGGAGGTAATTTTGGAGGATACCGAAAAACGGGTTTTTGAGCTTGTTCAGAAGAGAAATACCGGAGACTTTGTGCCGATCAGACAGGTAGTTATGAATGCCATGGATAAGATCGAGAAGGCCTCCAAGAATAATGGAAATGTTACCGGTATTGCCACAGGCTTTATAGATTTGGACTACAGGACAGCGGGAATGCAGCCGTCGGATCTGATTCTTGTGGCAGCGAGACCTTCCATGGGAAAGACGGCCTTTGTCTTAAATATTGCTCAGCATATAGCTTTTAAGCTAAACCAGACAGTGGCAATATTCAGTCTGGAAATGAGCAAGGAACAGCTGGTAAACCGTCTGTTTTCGTTGGAATCCAGGGTGGATTCCCAGCATCTTCGTACAGGAAATCTTTCCGATGCGGAGTGGGAGAAGCTGATAGAAAGCGCAGGCGTGATCGGAAAGTCTAATTTGATTATTGATGATACGCCGGGTATCAGCATTTCCGAGCTTCGCTCCAAGTGCCGCAAGTATAAGCTGGAGCATGATCTTAAGATTATAATCATCGACTATTTACAGCTAATGAGCGGAAGCGGAAGAGGATCCGATTCCCGGCAGCAGGAGATTTCGGATATTTCCAGGTCTTTGAAGGCTCTGGCAAGGGAGCTGAATGTGCCGGTGGTAGCTCTTTCACAGCTAAGCCGTGCAGTTGAACAGAGGCCGGATCACAGGCCTATGCTTTCTGATTTGCGTGAATCGGGAGCCATTGAGCAGGATGCGGACGTGGTAATGTTCATCTACAGAGATGACTATTATAATAAGGATACCGAGAAGAAGGGAATTGCGGAGATCATTATTGCCAAGCAGAGAAATGGTCCTATCGGAACCATTGAGCTGGTATGGCTGCCGGATTACACCAAGTTTGCAAATCTGCAAAAATAAAATGAATATATCAGATTACGAAAGAGGACAAGCCATAAGGGGCATGTCCTCTTTTCAGTTGATAGAAAGGAGATTTTAATGAAACAGGCAGAAAAAATTTATTTGATTTCGGATGCTGCAAAGCAGGTCAAGGTGGAGGCTCATGTGCTTCGTTACTGGGAAGAGGAATTGGAACTTCCGGTTAAAAGGAATGAAATGGGGCACCGCTTTTATACGGAGGAGGATCTTAATCAGTTCCGCAGAATTAAGGAATTGAAGGAAAAGGGAATACAGCTTAAGGGTATTAAAAGTATCTTGAAAAACGGAAATTTAATTGAGCCTATGGACAGCCTGGACAAGGAAAGTGTACCGGGGGAGGGGAAACTGGAGAAGAGACAGGTTGTGGTTGTGAAAAAGGGAGAGTTTCTTCCGGTTACGGAAAGAAACTTTCCCGCCCATGAGGAATCAAGGGAACAAAAGAGCTTAAAGCTCCAGCAGCTTCTTAAGGACATGATTGCGGAGGCGGTTTCCGGCAGTAATCAGGAAATATACCGTGATATGAAGGAAGGAATTTTAAAGGAGCTGGATTATCAATTCCGTCTTCAGGAGGAGAGAGAAGATGCACGGGAGAAGGAGAGAATAGGGAGAGAGGAAGAACATTTTAAACAGATTGATGAGCTGCTTCGCGCCCGCAGTGGACAAAAAGAAAAATCAACAAAGGAAAAGACTGTTTCACAGAAAGGTTTTTTTAAGAAGAGGCTTACAGGAAAAAAGCGTTCAATCGTGTGATTGAACGCTTTGACTCGCAATTTCTTTATGTGATAAGAACTGTTAACAAGCAATTCTTATTCTTCGGAAATAGCACCTACAGGGCAACCGCCAGCGCAGGAACCGCAGCTGATGCAGCTGTCGGGATTAATTTCGAATTTTCCATCGCCTTCGCTGATAGCGCCTACAGGACACTGTCCTGCACATGCACCACAAGAAATACAAGCGTCACCAATTACATATGCCATAATCCTATCCTCCTTAAAGATATCAATAATGTTATTGATATTTTATTATCAATCTCTTAGTCCATTTTAATATAAAAGGATGGGGAATACAAGTAAAACATGCATAAAAAAAGGTAAATTTTCATTACAAAATTTACCTTTCAAATCTGCGGATCAGTGAACTGCATTTTCCTCTCTGCGCTTACGGATGCCGTTTAAAATAACTTCCTTCTTTTCGATTACTTTATTTTTGTCCATAGCAGGCACGCCCTTTAATTTATAGGGAATGCCAAGCTTTTCGTATTTAGCTTCTCCCATGGTGTGATACGGGAGAACATCCAATGCCTTTAGGTTGGAAAATTGTCCGATAAAGTATCCGAGCTGGAACAGATATTTGTCATCATCTGTAATTCCGGGCACGACCACATGGCGTATCCACATATCTACCTTCTTTTCGTTCAGATAAGCGGCGAAGGCAAGAATACCGTCATTGGGCTGGGAGGTAAGCTCCTTATGCTTTTCCGGGTCAATGTGCTTGATATCCAGCATAACCAAATCGGTTAATTCCATAAGCTTATCAAGCTTTTCAATAAAGGGTTTATTATCCGGCTTAAAAGCAATGCCTGATGTATCAATGCATGTATGAACATGATCCTTCTTGGCAAGGGTAAAAAGATCAATCAGAAAATCCACCTGCATGAGGGGTTCCCCGCCGGTTACAGTGATACCGCCCTTGCTGTAAAAGCTCTCATTTCTTTTGAATTGTTCATAAATTTCTTCCGGGTCCATCATGGTGCCGCCGGATAAAGGCCATGTATCCGGATTGTGACAATAGGCGCAGCGCATGGGACAGCCCTGAACAAATACCACAAAACGGGTGCCGGGACCGTCTACTGTGCCAAAGCTCTCTAATGAATGTATTCTGCCTTGCATATGAAGTCTCCTTTTCTAAAGAACGAATTTAATGTTTCACATATGTGAAATCTGCCTGTCGAATGGGGTATTACAACAGGCAAATATAGTATAGCAGAAAAAGCGTATTTTAACAATAAATGATAAGAAATAAGCAATTTGAGTATTGCAAATCCAATTTAAGAAAGATATTCTGATAATAAGGAGTATTTTGCAGAGTTTTGTCGGAGGGGTACTTGAGATGAGAAAGAGGATTGGGGTATTTATGGGGGAGGTGGTTGCGGAGTATCAGCAGCTTGCGCTTCAGGAAATCTTTCGGAAGGCCGCAGAGCTTAATTATGATGTTTTTGTGTTCTGTAATTTTGGGTCATATGGGGATAATGTTCTATATGCAGAGGGGGAAAAGGAGATGATACATCTTCCTGATCCTTCCATGCTGGACGGAATTATTGTGGGAGAGGATATTCTGGATATTGAAGGGATGGCATGTGCCCTTGAGGATTATCTTAAGGCTTATGCGAAGTGCCCTATTGTCTATCTGCGCACACCCAAGGAGGATTTTTACAGTGTACGGATAGAGGATATGAAGATCATGGAGGAAGTAACAAGGCATTTCGTTGTTGATCATGGCTTTTGGGATATTTGTTTTATGATGGGGAAGAAGGAATATGCGGATGCGCAGGACAGGTACTGCGGCTTCTTAAATGTGATGGAGGAAGCAGGTATTCCTGTTACAGAGCATATGGTTTTTGAAGGGGACTATTGGCGTGAAAAAGGAAAAGAAGCGGTAGATTGGTTTATGGAGGGGAGGACTGAATACCCTCAGGCAATTGTATGTTCAAACGATTATATGGCTCTTTCTGTTTGTGATGAGCTGGAGAGAAGAGGGGTGCGTGTTCCGGAGGATGTTTGTGTTTCCGGTTATGATAATATTGAGGAAGCCAGATTTCATAAGCCTTCTCTGACCAGTGCAGGGGTACCATTGGGAGAGCTTGCAGGAAAAGCGGTAGAAATTATAGACAATGTGTGCAATGGAAGGAGACAGGAGCGTATTGAATATATGAAGCCGAAGCTGGTGCTTCGAAAAAGCTGCGGCTGCGGAAAGCAGGAGATGCAGACTGACTGGCCGTATCTTAGAGGACAGATATATACTCAGGTGAACAATATTAAGCAGATTGTTTTTATGACCACTGACTGTCAGGACGCCTTTGAAGAGGAGGAATATCTGAGAGTGGCCGAGAAGTATGTTTATAACATTGATTTTGACAAGGCATACTTATGTTTTTGCGATGAGACCAAGCAGGAGGAGGAAGTCTGCTGTTTTACCGAAAATATGGTGCTGAAAAGAATATATACCAGAGAGCATCAAACCCAGAAGCCGGAAAAGAAATTTTTGAGAAATGAGCTTTTGCCAAAGGAAATTTTGGCGGGCAGTGAGCCCTCTGCGTTTTTGATCTTTTCCATTCACCATAAGCATAAGGTTTATGGATATATAGCATTTACCTTTTCTGAAGGGAGATGGCCGGACAGCTTTGCACAGGCATATTTAATGAGCTTTGCCAATGCAATTGAGGATGGGGTGATGCACCGTAAGGTGGCGAATCTTGAGGAGATCAAAATGGTTTATCTGCGGGATCCGCTTACTGGAATTTACAATAGGCGTGGTTTTGAAAAGTGCCTTCGCCAGCTTTATGAGAAGGCAGCTAAGGATGGCAGGTACTTGAGTATTGTAAGCATAGACATGGATGGACTTAAATATATTAACGATCATTTTGGCCATGCAGAAGGTGATGAAGCTTTACGCCGTTTGGCTAAGGTAATGGAAAGACTGGCAGGGGAAGGTGAAGTGTGTGCCAGAATGGGAGGCGACGAGTTTTCCATGCTGCTTTTGTCAAATGACAGCAAAAGACATGCGGAGTTTGAAAGAATTTTTGTTCATGCGGTGGAGGAAGAAGACGGCAGGGTAGATAAGCCGTATCCACTTCATGCGAGCATAGGAGTGTGTTGTGT
>JAUNGK010000016.1 GCA_030524555.1 Bacillota bacterium
TGCGGTCTGTTTCCTTAAATCCCGAAAGCTGTCATAGCTGCTATCAAAGAAGCAGTTGCCTACCCAGGGCGGTGCCGAAAGATTGAATTGTTACCAGCCCTCAATTTTAGTCCTGACAGCAGCTATGCCAGCTCCCGAAGCGCCCTGTATCCCAAAGGAATGGTTAAAAGAAAAGCGCATATGTCGGCTGCAGGCTGGGCAGCAATCACGCCCCATTCCCCAAGGCACCAATACAAAATCAACAGAAAAGGGATAAAAAAGATGCCCTGTCTGGCCATCGTCACTAAGGTCGCCTGAAAAAATTTTCGTATGTTTTGCAGCAGCATTCCCACCATGGTATAGTACCCCAAAAAGGGAGCTGAAATACATTGGCTTCTCAAAATCCGCACCCCTGCTGCAATTACATCCTCCTGTGTGGTAAAGCACTGCATAAGTATTTGGGCAAAAATCCAAAGCAAAGCTGCCAGAGCAATCAAAAACACAGTGGAAAACCGCACACAGATATGGAATGCCCTTTTGACCCTGTCATAAAGCCCGGCCCCGTAATTATATCCGCATATGGGCTGAAAGCCCTGACCAAAACCAATCACCACCGCAAATCCCACCATACTGATTCGCCCCGCTATGGTAAATGCAGCAATCATGCTCTCTCCAAAGCACCCTGCCGTCCAATTCAGCAAAGCCGCCGCCAGACTGGAGATCCCCTGCCTTCCGAAATTCGGTGCACCTCCTGCAAATATTTCATAAAGATACCTTTTTCCCATATGAATGTTCCGGTAACACACCGGCACATTGCCATGCCGAAAGGTCAGCGCCCACAAAACCGCAAAGCTGCACACCTGTCCGCAAAAGGTAGCCCATCCGGCTCCCCCAATCCCCATGCCAAAGCACACTATCAAAATCGGATCCAGCACCATATTGAAAAGCATTCCGGTCATCATGCCATTCATTCCGTCCCTTGCATTTCCCTGAAGCCGGAGCTGATTATAAAGGGTCGTTCCTCCGAGAGAAAAGGGCACACCAAGCAAAATGATACGCAGATATTCCCGGCAGGCTTCCATCATACCGTCCGAGGTCCCGCCTCCCAACAGCCGGATCAGCGGACGGATGTGATAAAGTCCTGTGACCATAATGATGATTCCCACTGCCACAGACAGGAAGAAAGCTGTTGCCGCCATCTGAGAGGCTTCCTTTTCTTCCTTTTTTCCCAGCATTCTTGCAATATAATTTCCTGAGCCATACCCGAACAGGTAGCCTGCCGCCTGAATCACGGAAAGAAACGCAAACGCAATTCCCACCGCAGCTGTCAGCACCGTATCCTGCAGTCTGCTTACCCAAAAGGTATCGGTCATGCTGTAAATTGTGGTTACCAGCATCCCGATAACGGTGGGAACCGCCATTTTACAAAGCAGCCCTCCGATTGGTTCCGTTGTTAGCTGTGTGTACCTCTTTTCCTGTAATTCCTTATCCAACCCTTCTGACCTCTCCCTTTACGCCATCCACCAAAACCCTGTCGCCATCCTTTAAAACCGTTGTGGCGCTGCCTGTTCCAAGCACTGCGGGAATGCCGTACTCCCTTGCCACAATTGCCGCATGGGAAAGGGAGCCTCCCGTATCCGAAACCACCGCTGCCGCAAGGGTAAATAAGGGCGTCCACTCAGGATCCGTATATTTGCACACCAGCACCTGTCCCTTTTGCAGCTTGTAAAACTCGTTAGGGCTTGTGACAATACATACCGTTCCTGCCGCTTCTCCGCTGCTGCCGCCAATTCCCGTAAGGCTGTCTCCTCCGGTTATTAATACCGTCAGCTGGGATTTCTCCCAGATTTTTTCTGCCAAAGGGCGGTTCTTTCTGCGAAGCGCTATTTTGTCATACAGTTCTTTATCGATATCTCCCTTTTCACAAACAGTCATAAGCTCCTGAAAAAACAGGTACAGCAAATCCTCCTGCTGCTCCAGCGTAGCCCCCACAAGCTCCTGTATCCTGCGGTAAACCCTTCTGCACTGCTCAAAGGCCGCCTCCCAGAGATACTGCGTTGCCTCCCTGTAGACATGCGCAAAACGGTAAAACGCAATCAGCTCCTCCAGCTTTTGCCCTCTGCTGCTGCCGGTTTTCTCCTTCATCTGCCTGGTCAGGGTAAGATATTTTTCCTTATTTCTCTCCTCCTTATTCCAATCGGTTCCTTCCCTCATGGCAAGCACCATGGGACGAAGCACCTTAAGCAGTCTGTCTTTGTCTTCATTCCACGATTTTGCAACCAGACAGTAACAGTTATAGTCCGATTTATGACCGTTTCTTGCAAGAAAATCCTTTAAATCCCCTTCTATTTCGGGATGTGTGCTTATTATTTCCCCGTAACCTTTTCCATCCAGAACAGCCTCTGTCAGGCTGCTGCTTGCAAAGAATTTTCCGGCCAGTTCCTCTAAATCCTTATTGATCTGCGCTGTTTTATACTCCAAATCTCCCAAAAGATCATAGGCGGATAAGGTCTCGTCACACTTTTTAATCACTCTTCCCAGCTTTCTGCCCACCAGCATGGAAGGAAAAACTCCGTAACGAAATCTTGCATAGCCGTTATCCTCCATCACAGCATAAAGCTTTCGAAACAAATCCCCGCATTCCTTCAGGGAGCACTGCTCCACACAGATGCCCTCCAGCTCCTCCATGCGCTTTTGATTTGCTTCAAGGTGCGCTTTTCCGTCTATCTCATTCTGCTTACAGTCAAGCCATTCCCCCAATGTTTTCTTAATACCGAAAATTCTGCTGTTTAAACCGATTTTGCCGCTGGGAAGATGCATAATGCCCTTTTCGTTGATCTTCATTTCCATATCCATATTAATTCCGGTCTCGGCAAGCAGCTCTTCCTTCTTAATCCCCAGTATCATACTCAGGTCATAGTCAAGGGGATAATAGGCAAAAGGATTCTTTTCCAGCATAAAGGTCATAAGACTCTTAATCCGCTTACTGACTTTGCCGATCTCAACATCCTCATACTGATCGTCCCCGCCTAACGTGGTGATGGCCCTTGCCTGCAGGATATAGATGCTGCCGTCCTTAACCGCCCATTCGATATCCATAGGCGCCTTATAATGCTCCTCAACCTTTAAAGCGATATCCACCAGCCTTTTTAACTCATGCGGGGACAATACCTGAGCCTTCCTTCTTTCTTCGGGAACCCCAATCTCTCTGGTTCCGTGACTGTCATAGACAATCTCCGTTTCTTTGCTTCCCAAAAGGCTGCTTACCACAGTTCCGTTTCTGTCGCAGATATATTCATCCGGCGTCACCTTGCCTGACACCACCGCTTCCCCCAATCCGTAGGAGGCATTGATTTGTATTTCGTCCTTTCTCCGGTTGGCGGGATTTACCGTAAAAAGCACCCCCGCCGCATCGCTTTCCACCATCTGCTGTACCACAACCGCAAGCGCCACTTTATCGTTGTTATATCCCTGTCTCTGCCTGTAAACGGCTGCACGATCCCCCCAGAGTGAGGCGTAGCATTCCTTTACCTTCTGCAGCAGTTCCTCCTCACCGCACACATTTAGATAGGTCTCCTGCTGCCCTGCAAAGCTGGCATCTGCCAAATCCTCTGCCGTAGCCGAGGACCGGACTGCTGCCCGGGGGCTTCCCATTTCACGATATTTCTCCAAAAGCTCTCCTGTAACTTCCCCGGGCAGCTTTCCCTCCAAAATTCTCTTCCGTATGCATCGGGCTGCCCAAAGCACCTTGGAGGCTGCCTGCTCCCCTTCTCTTGATACTCCGGAAAGCTCCTCCCGTATCCATTCCTCCAACCCATTTTCCCTTAAAAAAGCCCGATAAGCTTCACTGGTCAGCACAAAGCCTTCCGGGACGGGAATTCCTGCCGCCGTCATTTCGCCCAGGTTGGCGCCCTTGCCCCCTGCCGTTTCAATGTCTTCTTTTCTGATTTCAGAGAATTTCCTTGTTATCATTCCTGCCCTCTTTTCTGCGCTGCTTTTGATTTATCCTGAGTTTACTGTCAAGCGGCGCATAGACAGAAACCTGCGGGAAATTTTTTTGTCGCTTTTGTGAATTTTAAAAAAATGTTCATAGGTCGGATAAAAAATTTTTTTCCTCTCCTGCATAATCAGGTATATTCAGGATAGCTGCTTTACCCGAAAAAACAGCGGCACCTGACTGTCCGCAAACACACGATAGATCTGCTCAAAATATTTTTCTTCCAGCATATCCGCATTGGAAAACAGAATCGTTGCAGCGCTGACCACGTTCATCAGCCCGTCTACGTCCATCTCCACCTGAAAGCCGTGCACAGTTAAGTACTTTGACAGCTTTAGCATAAAATCACGATACCTCTGCAGCACCTTCTGCTTATCCGCCTCTCTTCCATCCATAAAGAACCGCAGGGAATCGCTGACAATATTATTAAACGCCTTGTTCTCCTTAAGATGCATACCGGACTGATATAAAATACCTATGACAAAGCCAGTGGGATCGGCAAGGGCTTCCGAAAACTGTTCCTCCAGAATCAGAAGCTTTTCCTCAACACGAAGGTTCAGCAGATCCAGCATAAAATCCTCCTTGCTCTCATAAAAGGTGTAAAAGCCGCCCTGGGCAATGCCAACCATGGAGGTTACTTCCCGGACCGACACCTTCTTAATGCCCTTCTCCCGGAATAATTGAAGGCCCACCTGCCGAAGCCTTATCTTTATCTCTTCCTTTTCTTCCTCAGAATACGCCTTTCCCATGTCTTCACCATCCATCGTATGTATATCATCCGGTCACTTTTTCATTCCGGTCAGGGTGTCACAAGATAACTTGACCCTCAAAACCCATTTCAGAAAAAGGAAACATCACCTATGAACATTTTAATTCTTTGTTCACAGATGATGCTAACATAAAAGAGTTGTCTCTGTCAACATGTACTGTTGATAGCTTTTTTCATTTTCTATTCTACGTTCTTAAGCGCGTCACTTTTGGGGATTCTTCCTATCTTAAACATCTGTGTTGCTGCCACCACAGCATAGCTTACAATACCGTAGATTATTATCTTTACATAAATGGTATTTGACACCATATAGGGAAAGTAACCGCTTATTACCGTATAAAGATACCCGCTAAACAGCCATCTCAATACATAATTACAGACCGGCATAGAAAGAAACAGGGAAACTACCACTGCAACCGTAGTGGCAACAATATACAGGCCGCCGATCTCTCCATTGGAATAGCCCAAAATCTTTACCATGGAGATAGCTCCCGCATTCTTTTCAATAATCTGCTTGGATAACAGATACATTAGCAACAGAAACATTACAATCCCAAAATACTCAAACAGCACCATGAAATCTCCCATGGACACGGTCAGCTGTCTGGATATCTTAGTCAAATCCTCCTGGGTGATAATTGTACTGATATAGGCATCCTCAATGTCATCAAGCTCCTTGTCTGAAAGATATCCGCTGTAATAATCCTCCTTTTTATCAAATATCTCATTAAATTCCCTGCGGGGAAGAAATACTGCAAGAGCTGCCGGATACTCATATTCGCCTGCTACCGTGAACTCATAAATATCATCACTGTATTTATCCTTTAACGTGATACTATCCCCATCCTTTAACCCATATTTGATCATATAGCCGTCAGATACATGGACTTCTCCTTCTTTAAAATCTATATCCACGTAATCACTGCCATCCTCAATCCCATACACCATAATATCCTCTGTCGGGTATTTTTCCGTCGTGGTCTGCAGGGTAGTCACGCAATATTTTTCCGCTCCCTCTGCCTTCGTGTCTATCTGTGCCTTTAGCACATACTGGTAATCGGCAAACATGCTTGCGTCAATTTCTTTGGAATAATCCTCAAGCAGAGGACCAAACATCATCCCAAATACCATAATCAGAGAGGCAAACATAATTCCTATCAGTAAGGTAATATAATTGGGAATATTTTGAAAAATAATCCTAAGACGGAATCTGGTTAAAAAAGGAATTTTGGTATTTAACCGAAAGGCCTTCTTTTTGGTGCGTTTGCTTAAATCATGGCGCAGAAACTTAAGAGGCGACAGCTTCAGCTTGCTGACCAGAATTGTCAGATTAATGACCAGCATCAACACAAAGGGCACTACCGTGGTCTCCACAAAAGCCTCCCCGTTCCACAAGGTCTCATAGGTGGGCAGGCTGTAGCTTCCATAATATAAACCAACCATATATTCCTTCAACACCGTATAACCCAGGATATTGCCAACCACTGCCGCCAACAGCGTTACCAGCAGGGGACTGATCAGGTAATGCCGTATCAGTTCTCCTCTGGTATAGCCGGAAGCACGAAGAGTTCCGATTACGGAAGCTTCCTCCGCAATGGTATTGCTGGTGGTGATGGCAAATACAAATGCAATGATGACAACTACAATATAAAGAAACAGGATAAACATTGCCTTGTCACCACCCATATCCTCCCCGGTGAATTGAATCGCCTGATTGGCATATCTGGGAATAAAGTTGGTGATGACAGCATTCTCTGCAATCACCTTCATGAAGTCATCGCTGACCTCCTTCTCTTCACGCTCGTCTGCAGGCTCTTCGTCATATTTCCATGCATAGACATAATGCAGATGATCCTCACCCAGACTTTCAAAGCCCTCATCCGTCATAACCGCCACGCAAAAGGTCAGAGAATCAAACATCATATCCGTATTATTTTCAAACAGACAGCTGTAATCGGGAAGAGCCACAAGTCCTGTAACGGTAAGCTGATTGCCGCCAAGGGTAATGCTGTCTCCCACCGCTATCTCATTATTGTCCGCATACATGCGGTCAATGGCAATCTCATCCGCCTGCTCCGGCATCCTGCCCTCCATCAGGCACGGCAGATTGATTTTCTCCCTGTTTCTGTACACCCGCATCGTGGAGTCATTTTCCTTAACCGTTTCATCCACATAATACTGGTCATAAATAGTAACGCCTTCCTGCTCCAGCGCATCTATCAGTTCATCGTCCGCCTCCAGCATCAGCTCAAAATTGCCGTTTTCAATGTTGTACTTTTCAAAACCCTCGTTATAGGCGGCAATCATACTGTTATCCGCCACCAAAAAGCCGGATACCAGTGCAATTAACCCTGCTATAAAAAGAAAAATCACAAGATATTTTCCAAAATCGCTTTTAAACTCTCTGGAGAGACGTTTATACAATGGATTTCTCATATGCCGCCTCCTTACCATTCCAATTCCGCAGCTGGAATCTTGCTTTCGTTCACATAATTCTTTCGCACCATGCCGTCACGAAGCTTAATCACCCGGTCCGCCATGTTCTTAATGGCATCATTGTGGGTAACTATAATAACCGTATTCCCATATTTTTGATTAACCTCCTCAATCAGCTTCAGGATTTCCTTGGAGGTCTTATAATCCAATGCGCCGGTAGGCTCATCACACAGCAGAATATCGGGGTTTTTGATAATAGCCCGGCCTATGGCGGTACGCTGCTGCTGCCCGCCGGATAACTGGTTGGGCAGCTTGTGACGGTGCTCGTACAGTCCCAGCACCTTTAAAAGCTCATCAATCTCCAGAGGATTGTCACTTAAATAGGCGCCGACCTCCACATTTTCCTTGATATTTAAATTGGGAATCAGATTGTACATCTGAAAAACGTACCCCAAATGCTTTCTGCGATACTGTGTCAGCCTCTTTTCGTTCATCTCCGCCGTCTTCTCCCCTGCTATGGAAATATATCCCGTATCCGCATTGTCAATGCCGCCGATGATATTCAGCAAAGTGGACTTTCCTGAACCGGAGGGCCCCAGCAGTACGCAAATCTCTCCCCTTTCAATCTCAATATCAATACCGTTCAAGACTTCAACCCGGCTTTCCCCTTCTCCAAAATGCTTTTTAATTCCTTTGATTTCCAAAAACATATTCATCATCCTCATAAAATTTATATGCGGTTTGAGTGTCAGCTAAAAACCACTCTCTGACTGTCTGACAAGAGAGTGGTTCCTCCTAATTCTTATTTCCTGTATCGGCATATTCGCCTTACTTTACATGAAAGGCATTCATGCCCGGATATACGCTGCCATTTCCCAGCTCCTCCTCAATGCGAAGCAGCTGATTATACTTTGCAACTCTCTCGGATCTGCTGGGTGCGCCTGTTTTGATCTGACAGGTATTTAATGCTACCGCCAAATCTGCAATGGTTGTGTCCTCTGTTTCTCCCGAGCGGTGAGATGCAATTGCGGTATAGCCTGCAGCATGAGCCATCTTAATCGCTTCGAGTGTTTCTGATACCGAACCGATCTGATTTAATTTAATTAAAATTGAGTTGCCGCATCCCAGCTCAATTCCCTTTTTCAGCCTTTCCGTGTTGGTTACAAACAAATCGTCTCCAACCAGCTGAACCTTGCCGCCAAGTTCCCTGGTCAGCTGCTGCCAGCCTTCCCAATCCTCTTCATCCAATGCATCCTCTATGGAAATAATGGGATACTTTTCAACCAGCTTTTTCCAATGGTCAATCAGCTCTGCGGAGGTAAAGGTGGTACCTGCCTTGGGAAGAACATATTCGCCCTTCTTTTCGCCCTTCCACTCGCTGGATGCCGCATCCATGGCAATTCTGAAATCCTTTCCGGGCTCATAACCTGCCTTCTTTACAGCCTCCAATATGTACTCAATGGCTTCCTCGTCACTGGCAAGATCGGGAGCAAAACCGCCCTCATCACCTACCGAGGTAGCCAGCCCCCTGGACTTTAACAGGGCTGCCAGTGCATGGAATACCTCTGCGCACCAGCGAAGTCCTTCCTTAAAGCTGGGTGCGCCTACCGGCATAATCATAAACTCCTGCACATCCACTGTATTGGCTGCATGTGCGCCTCCGTTTAAAATATTCATCATCGGTACAGGAAGCTTGTTTCCTGAGATTCCTCCCAAGAATCTGTAAAGCGGTATATCCAGCGAAACAGCAGCCGCCCTGGCCACTGCTATGGACACTGCCAGAATTGCGTTTGCGCCCAGCTTTGACTTATCTTTGGTTACGTCGGCATCAATCATGGCCTTATCAACGGCATAAATGTCGGATGCATCCATTCCGGTTATGGTATCATTGATAACTGTATTGATATTTTCAACTGCCTTGGTAACGCCCTTTCCCAAGTACCTTTCTTTATCTCCGTCTCTAAGCTCCAGTGCCTCAAACTCACCTGTGGAGGCGCCGCTGGGAGCGGTTCCTCTTCCCACAGTGCCGTCTGCCAGGGTTACTTCGGCTTCTACCGTAGGATTTCCTCTGGAGTCCAAAATTTCTCTGCCAATTACCTTTTCAATCTTTAAGTAATTCATCTTTAAGCTCTCCTTTTCCTTTATTTGCGGATACCCCGGCCGGAAGCCGTGCTGCCGGCCAAATGCATTCAGCAGCTGCATTCTTTGGAATCCACATGATTTATTCAGCGGTTAGTTAAAACTAACTACCGAACATCATACCAATTACGCCGTCAAAAAGCAACGCGCCAGATGATAGATTTTATCACCTGGCGCTTAATAAGAATTATTATTAGTAAGAAACCTTATTTATAAATTAATCCCCTCTATCCAATGCATGATCGTATCCAATGCAAGCTTTGTATTTCCGCAGTTACAGTGATCCTGTGCCTGCTCCTTATCCGTAAACAGACGAAAGGTCAGACTCCTCACATTGGTAAGCATGTCGATTTCTTTTCCTATGGAATGGTAATTGATAAAGTGATCCTGATTGGCTCCCATAATCAGAATATCCTGGGTAATCCTGTCCGCTATAGGCTCCATGTCATACAGCTTAAGCTTCCTGGCATATCCGTAAGCCGAGTCTGCCTCATAAGCATACATACCATGCTTTAAGCCCCAGTCGATCACCGGCAACTTCTTTGCCTTCGAATTAAAGATCCAGTTTATCAACCCTTTTGCCCGAATCTTCATCAGGAAATAAAACAGCTTCTGCACTGCAGGCGGCTCATCACCGATAATCACATCCAGAAAGCAGGGGAAAACGGACCATGCCACCACCCTGGTTATCCTTGTATCAAAGGCTGCTGCTCTGGGTGCCAGATAGCCTCCCAGGGATACGCCGATGATGGTCACATCCTCCAGCTTAAAGTAGTCCAGCACAGCCTTCACGGGCTTTTCCCACTGATGGGTAAAATGCTTGTTTTGAATTCTGACCACGCCGCCCTGCCCCGGCCCTTCAAAAAGATATACCTCATATCCCTTATCTTTCAGATACAAAATCGGAAAGAAAAATTCTTCAAAATAAGAATCGTTGCCTCCGTGGAGCAGCAGCGTTCCTTTCTTTTCCCCCTTGGGCACCACATGCATCACCGGAAGCTTCACATCCTCATAGGGAACCTGAAAGTGCTCCACCACCGGGTTTACACCGTTGCCTTCGGGTTCGAAGTAATCCCTGTAATAATCATAAAACAGCTCCGTCGCCAACTGATAGTATTTCTTTTTGTCGGGATCACCGTCATACATAAAAAATTCGCTCATGCGATAATAGGCAATGGCATTTTCTGTCCGTTCCTCCTCCATTGCCTTATCGCCAAGCGAAATTAACACATTCTTCCAGTCCGCGCTTGTTTTGATTTTAGCCGAAACAGGCGCCACATCCTCAAGTCGTCCTCCGTCCCAGTTAATCACACGGTTTAATTGAAAATTAAAATTTGCTTCCTCATTCAGTTGATGCACGCCCTTTTTAAATTGTATCGGCGTATGTATATCGTATGCTTTCATGGCCGCTTCTCTCCTTCCGTTCACACTTATCTTCTCTTCCTGTGTGAACAAAATCAAGTTTACCGCCATTTTTTCCAAAAAACTTTCAAATAGATGCTATTTTGTGCTTTTGATAAATTCCGAAAAGGAAAGCCCGAACATCCTCTTGCATGCTCCCGCCAGGTGAGAGGGTGAATCAAAGCCTGCCCGAAGCGCAGCCTCCGTAATATTGCCGCTTTGCCAAAAATGTTCAAATCCCTTACGCATTTTCTCCAGCACAAGATATCTGTTCAGGGAAATTCCCACATCTGCCTTAAATAAATGCGACAACCGGCTCTGGGAAAGACATACCGCTTTGCACAAATCCTTCATCGTATCACCTGTAATCGTTTCCTTATTTCGAAGGATATCCAACACCTCCGCCACCCGGGCATCCATAGGCTTCCCTGCTTCCCGCCTTAGCCCACAGGCCTCTAAAATTGCCCCATCCAGCTTTTCAAAATTCTTCTCCGCCTCCCACAGCGTCCGAAGCTTTTCAACTAATTCTTCCTCCGCCACTGCATACGCTCTGCCCTGCAGCCAGACCTGTTCCATCGCCTTGGTATAGGAGGCCGCATGATCAAACAAAAACACCAGCATCCTTCCCGATTCCGGATAGATCGTGTGGGGAACATCGGAGGCGATAAACACAGCGCCGCCAAATACCTGCTCCTCTCCAATCATGCAGTGAAGCTTCCCCTCCTTTGCAATTAACAGATGAGACGCCAGATGGCTGTGCATTTCCGGCGTTTTATAGTCTGCATAGAGCAACAAATGATCCTGTAAATAACAAAATTCCGTCATCTTTCGTCCTCTTTTCGGGCTTCCATAGAAATAACATTCGGCACATGGCAAATGGTCCATATCAACAGAACTCCAAACCATATAATCATGCTCTCACTCATCAGCCCGTTGGTAAATCCTATCCTGAACGGTCCCTCCGGCATACAGCTCTTTACCGCATACAATACTCCGTAAAATATCAGCGGATTAGAAACAGCCATAGGCCTTGCAAACACGCTGCCGCCTGACACCACCAAATAGAACCAGTAAAGAAAAGGCGGCAGCATGATTACCTCGCTGAGCGGCACAATCCAGGAAAGCTGCGCAAACAATGCCTCCGCCGCCGGAAGCGCCGCTGCTTCATATCCGTTTCCGTTCAGCCATGCAAAGACATACAAAATCATAATATAAAATAAATGCAAACACAGCCACGGTGTCAGCCCAAATGCAGTGAGATAATGATATACCTTCTTCTGCTTTTCCTTTTTCAAAAATGCTTCTATGGCAAATAAGGCAATCCCGTAGAAAATAATGCCCGGAAAAGCTATCAGCATGGCAACGGAATTCCTCCACGGAACGATTTGGGCAACGCCCTCAGTCAGCCAATATATATTTCCCGAATACGCAGTGTCTCCATACATCATCAGCCAGTCACCGCCTCCAAAGCACAGGCAGCCTAACATACCGCACAATAATGCCGCAATCATTTTCTTTCGTTTCATTTGTTTGTTTTCCATACGAAACCTCCTTCACTTTCATAGCTGAAACACCAAATGGAAACTCATGCCCTCCTCCTGCCTTTCTGCGAAAATTTCTCCCTCCATTTTCCGCATCAGCTCCCGGCAGATGTACAGGCCCAATCCGTTTCCTTCCTTGTTCCCCACATTGCTTCCCCGGTAAAAGCTGTCAAACAGATGAGGCATTTCTTCTGCTTTCACCGGATTTCCCGTATTCCTTATCTTAATCAGCTGGCAGGCTTCCTCCTCATAAAAGGTAATTTCAATCTGCCTGCCATCCCCATACTTGAATGCGTTCTCCATAATATTTTCCACTACCTCAAAGGCGCCGTCCAGGCTTCCCTTAAGCAGCTTATTGTCAAAGTCTCCTATCACAAGCTCGGTCAGTACCAGCCTGCATTTCGGCTCATAATACTCCCGCACCATCTTTACGAAATCCTTCAAATAAAATTCCGAATTTTCCACCTCAATGGGGACGATCTCCTCACTGGAGGTTTTGACAATATCCCTGACAAACTCTTCAATCTCCCCGGAAAGCTTTTCTATCTGCTTTGCCGAATTCATCTGCTCTTCTTTCGTGCTATATAACCCTTCCTGCAGCGCCTTTGCATACAGCTTAATGGAGTTTAAAGGCGTTTTGATATCATGGGAGATTGATAAGAGCAGCAGCTTCTTTTCCTTTTCCAGCTTCAGCGCTTTTAGCTGTGAGCTCTTAAGATTATCCCGGAGCATGGCGATTCCCCAGACAAATTTCCCAAAGAAGCGATCCTTGTTTTCCTCTATCTCCGTTCCCAGCCGTCCCTTTGACAGCTCATAAGGCATGTCCCTCAGAGTCAGAAAGGGCCTTACCAGTTTATGCTTCAGATAAAAAAGCACCGCCAGCGTAAAGGCGCACGACAATACCAGCATTCCCTCCGCAATCCAATGCTGCGTTCCCGTATTCATACGGCTCCTGTAATCAAAACGCACCAGGCCAAGTACCCTGTCCCCTGCCATAAGGGGTTCCATATGTGTCTCACAGCCGTTCCTCTTACGAAAAAATTCCTCTGCCTCCGGCTTTGTAAGCTCTTCTCCCTCCGTAAATTCCAGAAAGGAAACATCCTCTATCTGCTCCGCCGTGCGCAAATCAGGCATGAAGAAGCCACCCTGCTCCTCCATGCCGCTGATCATTCTGTTTACCTCCACCAGATATTCTCTGCTCTTTTCTCCGCTCTGCCCGCCTACAAATACTCCGGTAATCAAAAGGGTCGCTGCATAGAAACAGATCACACCAATAATCAATAGATTAATTTTCTTCATATCTGTAGCCTACACCCCATACCGTCTTAATTCTCCTTGGCCTGCCCGGCTCCTCCTCAATCTTATCCCTGAGCATTTTGATATGTACCGTGAGAGTCTGGCTTTCACTGAAGCTGTCAATGCCCCATATCTGGTTAAACAGATATTCCTTGCTTAAGGTTCGGCCCGGATTTTCTGCCAGCAATAGCAACAGCTCGTATTCCTTCACGGTAAGAGAAACCTCCTGTCCGTGAAAAAACACCTGCTTTGCATCCTTATCTATGGAAACAGCGCCGGAATGAATCAAGGTATTTCCCTGCCTTAAATCATAATTTCTCCGCATCAGAGCGCCGATTTTCGCCAGTAAAATATCAGCATCAACCGGCTTCTCCACATAATCATCGGCTCCCAGCGCAAACCCGTTCATCTGATCTTCCTTGTCCACCCGGGCGCTCATCATGATAATCGGTGTATTGCTCGTCTTTCGCACATCTGCGCAAAAACCAAACCCATCCATCCCCGGAAGCATAATATCCAGAAGAATCAGCTTCGCCCTGTTCTCCTTAAGGAAAGCAAGCGCCTGCTCACCGCTTTCCTTATGCTCTACTGCATACCCATCCCGTTTCAGGAATGTGCCGAGAAGCTCCGCCAGCTCCCTGTTATCCTCCACAAGAAGAATGTCTACCATCCCATTTCCAAAAGCCATCCCGACAGCTTTCTCTCCCTTTCTCTGATTTCACTTTCCTCTTCAAATTTACCCAGCTTCATCTCACCCTTAATGGTTCCGTCCTCAATGTAAAGCACTCTATCACTTTTGGCCGCCACCTTACTGTCGTGGGTAACCAGCATGATCGTAGTACCTTCCCTGTTAATCCTGCATAATTCCCGCATAACCTCCCTGGAATTCTGCTGATTTAAAGCCCCTGTAGGCTCATCCGCAAAAATCATTTTAGGCTGGTTAATCAGGCTCCGGCAGATACAGGCCCTTTGCAGCTGTCCTCCGGAAACCTCCGTAATGTCATTTTCGGCAATCTCAATGATTCCAAGCTTCCGCATCAGCTCCTTGGCACGCTCGTTAATCTCCATGCGGCCCCTTTTTCCATGACCCTCATTTGCCTGATACGCCGGCAAGATAATATTATCATAAATGGTAAGATTTTTTAACAGATACATCTGCTGAAAAATAAATCCCATTTCCGTAAGCCGTATTCTGCTCATTTCCTTGGCATTCAGGCTGTCTATTTCTTTTCCGAAAAAGGTTACTTTTCCTGCGGTAGCGCTGTCCATGCCGCTGACCGTATATAACAGTGTTGACTTTCCCGATCCGGAGGGTCCCATAACAGCCACCATTTCTCCGTCTTCCACCGTCAGATTAATATTGCGAAGCACGTTATTCTGCCTTTTATTTACTATATATGTTTTACACAAATCCTTTACTTTAAGCTGGCCCATTTCCTGTTCCTCCTTTTATTCAATGGTATTGATTTCCTTAAGCTCCACCTTTTTCACCTCGTTGGCACACAGATATGCTGCAAGCCCTGTTACCGCCAGCATAATCAGCGGATAAATCACATACGCTTCAAGAGGCCTGGTAATCAGCTTAATATTGGTACCGCCCATCATGGCAAAAATCGGTCCTAAGGTAACAGATGAAAGCGGCCCGGAGAGCAGTGCGCCCAGAAATATTGCGGCACAAAGTACCAGCAGTATCCGCGTGCTCTGCCATCCCTTTAAGGTTTTGTCCGAAAATCCAATGCTCTTTAGCATGGCAATCTCTCCCCGTTCTCTGGTGATCAGTGTTTTCATGGTAAGCACCGTAATCATAATATTAATGAAAAGCACCACACCGACAATCAACAGCTGTACACTGCCAAGCTGATCCTGCACATCTCCGGTCATACTATTTGCATGTTCACTACAGGTATCAATCTCATAATCCGAGAAAACTTTCTGAAGCTGTTCTTTGATCTCCTCATCCTCCAGATCACTGTCAATTTCAACCTGTATGCCCATCAGGCCGCTTAGATACGAATACGCAATCTCAGCATTCTTGCTCACGTGAAGCCCTTTTCCCATGTTCATCATGGTCTGATAAATACCTGTGACCAGAAACTCATCTACCCTGTCAGCATATTGATAATAAACGGTATCACCTATCTCCACGCCAAGCTCCTTTGCCGATGCTTCCGTAACCATTACCTCATTAGGCAGAACCGGAACCTTGCCTTCTATCACATCATAATCGTCTTCATCCCTTCCAAGCTGCTGTGCGGTAAAATAGGTATACAGCTTCTCCGGATCATCACCATAACAGGGAACAGAATACATCATCTCTATCCAGACCTCTGCCTCAAGCCCATGCTCACTTAAAATTTCCTTCATTTCATTCAATTCAGAGGTGAGAAGCGAATTATCCTTTTCCATCACATAATTTTCCAGCCCGCCTGTATCAATGAAAACAGAAGAGCTTTGCAAAGCAAAGGTTCGTATAATATCTTTATCCTCCAGGGTATGAATAGCCTTTAAAGGAATCAATATCAGCAGTGTTCCGAGACAAAAGATCAGCGCCAGCACCAGATATCTTTTCCTGTTGCTGATCACATCATTTGCCGCCATATAAACAAAAGAGGGCATTCTTTTCCGCTTATGCAGCCTTAACAGATTCCTTACCGTGTATCTTTCACCGTTTCCTCCGTTTCGGATTGCTTCTATTGCAGTATACTTTTTCACTTTTCCCGTACTGCTATAACAGAACAGAAGGACAATCAAAATAATTGCCACTGCACAGAACATATTAATCTGTACTTTGCTTTCCACCTCATCTACCACCAGATTGGTCATAGTCTGTGAAAGCAGCAGCTTCTCAAAAGGCAGGCTGAATCCAAGTCCCGCCGCTGCCCCCAAAACAGCAATTGCAAAATATTTTAAAAGATAAATCCCCTTGATGCTGATATCCCTGATACCGATTGCCTTCATGACGCCGATTTCCTTATAATCCTCCTGCAGTGTAAACACAATGGTAAAGCGCAGTATCAAAAATGAAATCAAAATCAGGCAGATACTTACCACGATTAAAATACCGGCAATCAACATATCAAATACATAACACATCCTTACAATCGACCCGTCAATGCTTGATATCACCTGAAAATTATTTTTATTAAACTCTGTGGTAAAAGCTTCTTTATCCGAATAATTTACACCGTAAAGCAATGTATGAACCGCTGCCGCATCCTTATAAAGCCAATCATAATCCTCCTCAGAAATAAATATTCTTTTAAACCCCATGTACTGACTGCCAAATACCGCATCCTTAACGATGGTTTTAACTGTAAATTCCTTTGATTTCCCTTCGCAGCTTATTTTCAGAATATCCCCTGTCTGCAGATCATTGGCCTGTGCCTGCTGGCTTGGAAGAGCCGCTTCCCCCGGCCCCAGCACAAAGGGATTTCCTTCCTCATCAAAAACCTTCATAAAATTATCCGGGACAGTTCCTACAGAAACCGTATTCCCCTTCTCATACCCGTGCTTTTCCGGAACCAGCGCACAGGATACAATTTCAATTTCATCATCCATCAATGTATGCATGTCATAAACATCATACTCTGTCACGTATTCGCAGTTTTCAAGAAATCCCCAGATAGGCGCTTTTTCCCCCTCTCCCACTTCCAGAATGATAAGATCCGGCGTTTTAGCCATCCGAAGAAAGGAATCCACCGCCCCTTGTATGGTAATTAGATTATTGACACTGCTTGCCAGAAACGTAGTTGCCATAGTGATAAACAGAAGCAGTACAACGTTCATGGTCCGCTTTCTTTTTAAATCCTTTTTTAATATGTGTAACAGCATTTTTTCTCCTTTTGCCAAGGCTTTAATTTTACCGGTATGAGGTTATTATAAAAGAAGATTATTAAATAATCCTTAAATGGGAAAAAATAATTATCTTAATTCCTTTTATGCTGTTAAAGCTTCGGAACGTAATGTCGAAATCCCGTTCAAAAGATAACCTCGAAACATTGAAAAATTTGATACAGCATGATATACTGGAAAACATAGAGGAAATGGAGGAACTAAACGAAATGACAGACGAATCTTTGATGCTGGATATTGATATCATCGAAAAGGAGCACGAGCAGCAGCTGGCAGAAAAGGATCGGGAATTTGAACGGATCGTAAATGAAAAAGACAATGCATTAAAAGAGAAGGACAGAACTCTCAAAAAGCAAAACAATGCATTAAAGGAAAAAGACTCACAAATCCTGGCTTTACAGGAACGCATTAAACAGTTGGAACAACAGCAGGCAACCTGACATTATATTAACACCATCCCCCGTATCAAGAAAACCGATAACTACACCCCTTCCTGTAAGATTTAACGGTTCTCTCTGCATCTGCGTGATGCCGCTGCGGATTAGGGGTGTAGGATCAAAGGTCTGTCCGCTTCCCTCTTGAAGCTGCATCAGCCCGTACACCTTAGGCCATACCGGATAAGTATATTCACTGATATTAAGCGGTGCTGCCTCACTTCTGTTTACATAGGTAATGCCAATTTCTCCCTCTATGGGCTGAAACACAAAATCTCGTACATTAATGTTACCCTGCGATGGGTGAATATAATCTGTAACCAGATCATAATAATCGTCGGAAATTATTTTTTCCCTGTCCGTCATATATAACCTACAGTCTTTTTCTTTACTATATGGATCAGAGTGTCAAAAGGTACTACCCGCAATTACCTGCTCCCTGCTGATACAACTGATAATACCGCCCCTTCCGAGCCATAAGCTCCTCATGGGTTCCCTCCTCTTCAATCTTTCCCCTTTCAAGAACCAAAATGCGGTCCATATCCCTGATAGTGGAAAGGCGGTGGGCAATCACAATACTTGTCCGGTTCTCCATCAAACCATTAATCGCCTTCTGTACAATTTCTTCTGACTGGGAATCCAGTGCAGAGGTTGCTTCATCCAGCAAGAGAATGGGTGCATTCTTTAAAAAGGCTCTGGCTATCGCTACACGCTGTCTCTGTCCTCCCGAAAGCAATCCGCCCCTCTCACCAACTCTTTTATCCAAGCCTTCGGGAATACTGTTTATAAAATCAGAAAGATATGCATTATCAACTGCTTTTTGGAGCTCCTCCTCACCGGCTTTTGGATTTCCAACCATAATATTTTCCCTGATTGTTCCGTCAAACAGGTAACAGTCCTGAGGAACATAGGAAAAGAAGCTGCGTATCTGCAGCTGACTGTATTGCTTTATATCATTGCCAAACATCTTAATCTGCCCCGCATCCGGCTCAATAAATTCCAGAAACATTTTCATCAGGGATGATTTTCCGCCTCCGCTGCCCCCTGCAATCCCCAGCCTCTCACCATTTTTAACAGCCATCGAAAAATGCTTAAACAAAGCAGCGTCCGCTTCCGCATAACCAAAGGAAACATCCTCTAATTCAACTGCATACTCCGCCGCATAAACAGGCTCAGCCTGCTTGAGCCTCAATTCTTCCTCCGGTGCATCCAGAAACTCAAACATTCTTCGGGCGCCTACAATATATTTCTGCATTCCGGATATCTTGGTTGACAGCTCTCTGATATAGGTTCCAAGAGACATCTGTAAAAGGGATATAAACAGAACCGTAGGAATGCTGGCATAATCTTTCGTACATAAATATAAACCGATTGCGCAAACCGCCGTAAACGAAAGAAAACTTTGCGTATCAATTACCAACGCCATAGACGACTTATTTCGGATCAGAGAAAGATTGTTCCGGTAAATATCCTCCGCATCCTTCTCATATCTTTTTACCAGCATTTTTGTAAGTCCAAACATTCTGGATACCATCATTCCCGATAGGGAATCTACAATGCTTTGTGACGAGCTCTGGCTAATTACCTTGGCTTTGCTTTCCTTCCTGCGCATAGGTTTCACCATATACCGCATAATCAGGAAATTAGACATTGTCAGGATAAGCGAAATTCCTCCTAAGAGAACATTTTTATATAAGATAACCGCCGCAATCATTACAATGGCAAAAATAAGTGCAAAGGGGTTCCCCTGTCCCACAACCGGATATGCAATCAGCTGAATGGCATCATTGTAGTCCGATGTGATTTTGGTTACAAGCTCACCTGAATACTGTGCTTCAAGATAAGACGGCTTGGCCTTAAACGCCTTAGCAAGAAGTATCTTCTTAATCTCACCGGACATAAGTGAATAAGTCGTATAGACCAGACCAAAGCTGACCGGATATACAATAATCCCCAAAAGCAACATCATAAGCGCTTTCACAACACTGTGAGCAAGCACGTTCTGATCACCGCTGATACAGGCCTCGGTAAATTCCTCAACCAGAAAGCTGTCAAGAAAGCGAAAATAAAATCTCGAAGTTGATCCTATTAGAAATCCGATATAAAATCGGATACGATATTTCCCTATTAAATGCCACATTCTTATAATAATTGAAAATGATCCCTTTTCCCCCATACCACTTCTCCTGTTTATACACATCCCGTTTCCTGCTTCAAATATAAGCTTCGGTAAATGCCATCCCTGGAAAGCAGCTCTTCATGATTTCCGCTTTCCGCTATCCTTCCATTTTCCATGCATAAAATCCTGTCTGCATTGTAAATAGTGGATAACCTGTGCGCAATGGTAATACATGTCTTTCCCACTGCAAATTTCTCCACTGCCTGCTTAACATAATACTCGGATTCCGTATCAAGAGCCGCTGTGGGCTCGTCCATCAGGAGAATATCCGCATTCTTTAACAGCGCTCTGGCCACCGCCACACGCTGCTTCTGCCCGCCGGAAAGCAGCACGCCTCTTTCCCCCACCGGAGAAAACAGATCCAGCTTATCAAGCCCCACTGCCTCAATTACCTCCAACACCTGCTGCCTTTGGGCATCCTTATTTCCCATCGCCACATTGTCATAAATACTCCCCGGAAACAGATAGGTATCCTGCCCCACATAACTCATATGCTCCCGCAGTTTTTCCTTATCCCATGCATCCAAATCATTTCCAAAAATGGTAATGCTTCCGTTATCCTTTTCATAAAAACCTGCCAGCAGCTTCATCACGGTAGACTTACCGGAACCGGAAGCCCCCACTATAGCAATATTTTCTCCTTCCCAAGCCGTGAAGGTAACATCACGCAAAACCATTTGATCCTCTTTGTATCCGAAGGACACGTTTTCAAACCTCACCGGTATGTTATCTCTCTTTTCCAAAAGAGTGCCGGTACTTTTCTCCTCCTCAATATCCCATATTTCGAAAATACGCTTTGATATTCCGATGGTATTATAAATATTGCGCACCTGCCAGGAAAGCCCTGATACAAAATCCAGTGCAGCGGTTGACAGCAGAATATAAGAAAACAGCATACCAAGAGTCATTTCCTTTTGAATCACAAGCCGGCTTCCAACCACAAGAATGATAATATTGGGCAGATACCCCATAAGAAGCTGCAAGGGGTTCATGATGAATTCCAGTGAGAAAGATTTTACATTTGCCCGCACCGTCTTTTCAACCTGTCTGTCATATTTAGCTGACAGCGCCTTTTCTGCTCTGAATATTTTGATTAATCCAATTCCTCCCATCAAATCCATAAATAAACCGTTGGCTTCTCCTTCTGCAACGGAACGCTTTTGACCAAGCCTTGCAATCGGCTTTCCCGTAAGGAACTGTAATATTGCCAGAACAGGCACAATGCCAAAGCCAATCAACGTCAGCTTTGCACTGATCAAAATACAGGCCGTCATATACACCACAAACGTGACAAATCCGGCAAGCTGCCAGGTCATAAATGTATTTACCTGATCAACCAATGCATTCAGATCTCCGTTAATTCTTGAAACAATATCTCCCAGCTTATTTTCATCAAGCCATCGCATACTCGCTCTTGTTATTTTATGGTATGTATGGAGCCTAAGGCGTTTAACAAAGCTTTCACTAAGGAAATTAACCCGGTAATTTACCTGATATTCTGCCAGCAGATGAAACAACTGCATCAGTACTAAAATAACAATACATTGGCCAAACAGTTTAAAGTTCATGGCAGTAATTGCATCTGTCAGATTTCCCGCAGTATAATTGATATATGCTACCAGCCCCTGATTGATAATCAAAAAGAGAATTGTTATCCGAAGAGCCGGTATATAGTCTTGATTAATGGACATAAATCTTTTTAACGTTTGGTAAAACTCTTTCATAATTCCCCTTCAGCTATCTTGTGCTCAAACATTTGTTCTATTCAGTTTAACATAACTACTATATGAAATCAATGTCTCATTTCTTCCTAAAAGAAAAACTGTCACACTAACCGTTTGCCTGCTAGCGTGACAGCTTTTCTTACTTGTTTATCAATATCTCTCCCGGCTGATACCCCGCTTTGCGAACAATCGCTCGCAATTCCTCCTTCGGTACCTGTTGTTTGGAATAAACCTGCACGGAATTTTCTTTCAAATCCACCTTTGCCCAAAATCCTTCCTTTTCATTGAAGGCGTTTTCCACCCGCTTCTTACAATTGCTGCAGGTCATACCCTCTACCTTCATGCCGTAACTGTATGGATAATGAGACAAATCACGATCCTGCACCTTTACCTTCTTAACCTCATCACCGCCGCTTCCACAGCACCCGTGGGCTATTCTCTTTACAGAGCTTCTGATACCTATAAAACAAAATACTAACAAAATCCCACAAATAATTGCAGTTGCCATAATATTCCTCCTTATCAGCCTTTCCCTACACAGGGTCTGACCACAACGCTTCTGATCTTCTGATTGCTTGCATAACCACATGCCTTAAGACCTTCCAAAATAACGGAATTCCACTTCTGTGCTGAAAGATGGTGCACCGTGTCATCATCCAGACTGATTGTGCAGGCATCCTCAACCGTGCATTCCATTCCACAGGCAATCCTGTACATATTTTTTCTGCTGATCGCTCCGATTTCCTCCAGCGTATTTACCATGCGATAAACTGTTGCCGCACCAATCCCCGGATCAACCTTTGATGCTCTGTAATAAATTTCCTTACAGCAGGAACAGCTTTCCTCCAAAATCACATCAAGGAGCATCTGCCTTTGTCTGGTAATTCTGCAGCCCCTTTCCCTTAATTTCTGCAGAATAATTTCCTTTTGCATCATGGTACGTTCATATTCCTCTTGCTCATAACAGTTTCTATGCTTTTTATTTTCTTCCATCTATGTATTCACCCCTTACTGCGCTTTCAAGCTGTCATCCGTATTGATAACGATTTTCATTTCCATTAGTTAGTATAAGCTAACTTTCTTTAGCTGTCAATAACTGTTTTTCTTGCACATAAAAACTGCCTAAAAACGATCTCCGTTCTCAGGCAGTTTACTTCACTAGTCACTTCTGCTCCTTATCCTCTATCACCTTCAGATGATCCGGATTTTCCCCGCTGACACTTCGAATATCAATCACCGGCCCTCCGGTTCCTTCAATATAAGCTCTGGTAATGGTTACCCTGCCGATATTCTCATCCTTAGGTATCTCATACATAATATCCAGCATAAAGTCTTCGATAATGGCCCGCAGCGCTCTTGCGCCGGTATCCTTTTTCATAGCCTTTTCTGCAATTGCTTCCAAAGCATCATCATCAAACTCAAGCTTCACCTCATCTAACTCAAGCAGCTTTTGATACTGTTTTAAAATGGCATTCTTAGGCTCCTTTAAAATCTTCACCATCATGGATTTATCCAAAGCGTCCAGTGTGTAAATAACGGGAAGCCTCCCGAGGAACTCCGGTATCATTCCGAACTTTTTCAAATCCTCCACAGTAACCTGGCTTATGATATTCTTTTCCTTGTCAAAACGATCTTTAAGCTCCGCATTAAAGCCGATGGAGGTCTGCTTCTTCAGCCTTTGCTTGATAATCTCCTCCAGATCCGGGAAAGCGCCTCCGCAGATAAAGAGAATGTTTCGAGTATTGATGGTGGTAAGAGGCACCATGGCATTCTTGCTGTTGGCGCCTACCGGAACCTCCACATCCGCACCCTCCAAAAGCCGCAGCATTCCCTGCTGTACGCTTTCGCCGCTGACATCCCTGCTGTTGGTATTTTTCTTTTTGGCAATTTTATCTATCTCATCAATAAATACAATTCCGCGCTCTGCCTTCTCCGCATCATTGTCCGCAGCGGCAAGCAGCTTGGAAAGCACGCTTTCAATATCGTCACCAATATAACCGGCCTCCGTCAAAGAAGTGGCATCCGCTATGGCAAGGGGCACATCCAAAAGTCTTGCAAGGGTCTTAACCAGGTAGGTCTTACCGCAGCCGGTAGGACCGATCATCAGCATATTGGACTTCTCAATTTCAATATCATCCATAGTCCCTGTGGCGACACGCTTATAATGATTATACACCGCCACGGAAATTACCTTTTTCGCATGCTCCTGCCCGATCACATAATCATCCAGCTGGGCTTTAATTTTATGCGGAGCGGGAATATTCTTAATATCCAATGCCGGCTCATCAGCCTGCGCCTTCTTTTTCTTTTTCACCCGCTGTTTATTGGGAATACCGCCCTCCCCTTGAAGATCGGCTATATTAACAAAGCGAATATTGGGAAAACCCTGACCGTTCACATTTTTATTCAGATCATCCATAAAGGAAGGATTGTTAAGCATTCCCTGGTAGTCAAACTGACTGACCGTATCCATAGTCTTATGCATACAGTCATTGCATACAGTAATATTATTGGGCAGCTTAAACATTTTCCCTGTCTTACTCTCCGGGCGCCGGCAGATAAAGCACACATCCTCATAATCGCTTTCTTTTTTGTCTTTATTCTCCGGTTTTACATCAGAATCAAAATTTGTACTTTCAATTTCCTTCTTATCTTCACCCTTTTCGTTTAAATCTTTATCATCAAAATCCGACATACTGTTTCCTCTCTCATCTTCTTTTAATTACTTTTTCAGTTTCTTTGCTCCCTATACCACTCTGCGAACCGACAAAATTTCCTTGTAGGTTGCGTGGGTGATCTTAATTCCCGTCTTTTGGGTGCTGGCGTGTACAATCTGTCCATTGCCAATATAAATTCCCACATGTCCCGCATAACACATAATATCACCGGGCTGTGCGTCGGCATAAGACACTTCGGTTCCGGTACTTCTAAGAGAATAGGAGGTTCTTGGAACAGTGTACCCAAAATCCTTGTAAACTCTCCACACAAATCCGGAACAGTCAGCTCCCTGCGTCAGGCTTGTTCCACCCGGCACATAGGGATTTCCGATAAACTGGCAGGCATAATTGGCGATCTGCTGTCCCTTACTTCCTGATCCCGAATAGCTGGATGCGGAAGCATAGCTTTTAGAGGACGAGCTGCTCTTGGAGCTTCCCGAAGAGCTGTCGGAAGAGCTTTGATTTTGCTTTTGCAGTGCCAGCTCCTGTGCCCTTTTGGCTTCCTCCTCCGCCTGCCTTGCCGCATCAATCTCTGACTGCTTGGCTGCCGATGCCGCCTCTAACCTCTTAATCTCATCATTCTGCTTTTTGATATTTGCTTTATAAACCGCTGCCTCCTGCTTGGCCTGAGCCAGCTGAACCTCGTAATTATCATAAACCTCCTGCTTTTCGGCAAGCATAATTTCCAGACTTTCCTGCTCCTCCTGAAGTTCATGCTGCTGAGCCTCCAGCTCAGACATTTCTTCCTCCAGCTTCTGCTTTAATTCCTCCACTGCCTCTCGTGCCTTTTGATACTCCTCCAAAAGATTCCTGTCATACTCGTAAAGCTTTTCCACATACTCTACCTTATTGATCATGCTGCCAAAGCCCTGACTTTCCAACAGAATTTCCAGATAAGTGGCATCCCCCTTCTCATACATAAACTGGATGCGGAGCTTCATTGCCTCATACTGCTCCTGCTCCACCTGCTTAGCCGCTTCATAATCTGCTGTAGTCTCCTCGATCTGATCCTCCTTAGCAGCAATATCCTCCTGTATCATTTCCACACTTGCAAGGGTTTCAACCAGTGCAGCGTCAATCTCATCAATTTCTCCTGCGACCTCATCCACATCGGACTGTATGGAGTCGACCTTTCCCGCTGCATCGTTGTATTTTTCCTGTTCCTGGCTTTTCTTTTCGTCAGCTTCCTTTTTCTGCTGTTCAAGCTGCTCCTTCTCTCTTTCCAAATCAGAAATAGTGGTAGCACGCACCGGTTCTACCACTGATATCATCAATATCAATGAGGTAAAAATTGCAATTAACCTGATCAGCCTTTTCTTCATAAACAGCCTTTCTACTGCTGTGTATCTTCACCCTGGGCATCTTCTATGGTTTCATAAAGATAATCCAGTGTTTTCTCCACCAGCAGATCCTCCTTGTAGGAATCCAAATCAATATTTGCCGTATACTCTTCTACGCTGTAATTGTAGGATGCTGCATCCTGTGCAATCTGCTCATCCAGCTCCGTATCCGATAAGGCTATTTTCTCCTTATCCGCAACTGCTGCAAGCATGATATAACGCTGTGCCATCTGGCTTGCCTGCTGGCGAATAGTTTCCTCATACTCCTGTGCAGTTCCTCCGTAAACACTTGCAGTATAATCGGCAACCTCCGTACCGTACAGCTGGGCATAATAGCTGACATAGTCAAGCATAGTGTCACTCATACGGTTGACTATGCCCTCCGGCGCCTCTTCGAAAGTGGTAATCTTCTCCAGCTCTGTTACGATCAGGTTCTTCTTGCTCTGCTTGTACTGCTCCATACGACTGTTTAAAAGATTATCGTATATATATACCTTAAATTCATCTACATTGGAACAGCCTTCTATCCCCAGTCCTGTCACAAACTCATCATTAAGCTGGGCAGGCTCCTGGGTGCCTAAGCTGTTTAAGGTAACCGTAAACACCACCGGCTTCCCCGAAAGATCCGGATTGGTAGTATAAGGATCGGGGAAGGTAAGGTTCAAATCCTTAGTCTCTCCAATTTCCATTCCCACAACGCCGTCCTCAAAGCCTTCTATAAAGCTGCCTGAGCCGAGAACCAAATCAAAGCCGCTGCCGCTTCCTCCATCAAAAGCAACGCCGTCCATCTTCCCCACAAAGTCAATATTGGCAACATCACCAAGTGCTGCCGCCCTTTCCTCTGTAATAGGCACCGTAACCGGCATGTACTGGAGGTATAAATCAATATTGCTTTCCACATCCTCATCTGTCACTGTAGGCGTCTCAATATCCAGCTTCATATTCTTATAATCCCCTAAGGTTACATATTCTCCGGCGTCAAAATCCTTCAAATAAACCAGTTCGCTTGTATCCTTCTTCCCGCATGCTGTAAGCGCCAGCATCACAATCAGACAAATCCCTGCCTTAATAGCTTTCCTTTTCATAGCTAACCTCCATCCGTCCATAGCTTACAGGTTTGCAGCTGCGCAAACCCGGGACACTTTTCTTTTATATCATAAATCAATGGTAATCAAAAGCCCTTAGCCGCTTTTTAATGAATATTTCATATTTTCTTATAGAAGCGGGGAAAGCAGCCTGCTGACCTGTTCCTTGATACGAACCGGCAGACTCCTTCCGAGATATATATTTCTGGTGATCAGCTTCGACTTCTTAAGATCTTCCTTAAAATATCCCGCCATCTCCTTTGCCTTATCCTCATCATATATAATGGCATTCACCTCAAAATTCAGTGAAAAGCTTCTGATATCCATATTGGCGGTTCCATAGCTGAGCACCATTTCATCTACGATAATTCCCTTGGCATGAAGAAAACCATCCATATAAGTATAACACTTTGCGCCCTGAAGCACCAGCTCGCCCACATAAGAATAGGTCGCCCAGTAGACAAAAGGGTGATCCGGCTTGCAGGGGATCATAATAATAACCTCTACTCCTGAATTTACCGCAATTCCAAGCGCCGACATAATCGCCTCATCCGGAATAAAATAAGGCGTCTGAATGTAGATACTGTGCTTTGCCTTATGAATTAAACGAAGATAAGTGTTCCTGATGCTTTGCTCCAGCGAGTCCGGCCCGCTGGTCACAATCTGCATCGGACATCCTGCCCGAGAAGTAACATCCGGCTTCCACAGATACCCCTCAAAGGACAGCATATTACCCTTCCATGCAAAATTCCAATCCAAAATAAATCTTACCTGAAGAGAGCTGACTGCCGAGCCCACAATGCGCATATGGGTATCCCGCCAGTATCCGAATTTTTTATCCAGCCCCACATACTCCCTTGCAAGATTAAAACCGCCCACATAACCGATTTTACCGTCTATTACCACGATTTTCCTATGATTTCTGTAGTTTACGCGAAGCTGCAGCCTTCCGAAAACCGCCGGGAAAAATTCAGCAACCTGAATGCCCTTGTCCCTAATCTGTTTCCATCTGCTGCTTTTAACGAAACGTCCTCCCATTCCGTCAAAGAGAATACGAA
>JAUNGK010000212.1 GCA_030524555.1 Bacillota bacterium
ATGTCCGCAAAGCCTTCCGTGCTTCCGGCAATGTGCTCGGCGATCACCACTGCGGCGTCATTGTGAGATTCCAGCATGAGAGAATAAAGGAGATCCTTTATTTGAAAATATTCGCCGGACTTTACATTAAGCTTTACTTTGGGCATACTGGAAGCATAGGAGGATGCAGCAGCATAATCCTCAAGATTGCCGTACTCTAAAGCAAGAATGCAGGTCATGATTTTCGTGGTGCTTGCCATGGGAAGAACAAGGTCTCCGTCCTTCTGGTATAAAATCCGTCCCGAGTCGGCATCCATTAAAACGGCGGACTTGGCATATAGCTTTATTTGACTGCTTTCTTCGGCATGAGCCATCATAATATCGGAAGAACCGGAATAAAGCGCAAGGATCAGGGACAGGCCTGCGATCAGGGAAAAGAAGGGTTTTAAATATTTCATGAGAGCATACACAATACTGATCTTTTCCTAATATATATGTTTTTTGTGAGAGAAAATATGCTACCTGAATGGTTCGTGTATAGATTTTGGCGTACATTTTAATATGAGAAGAGGGATAGAGATGAAAAGGATACTGGTAGTTCTTACAGGCGGAACCATAGGAAGTCAAATACAAAATGAAAGTATGGATGTGACCAATACATCACCGTACAGACTGCTTGAAATGTATCGTAAAACATATGGTACGGAGGATCAGTTTGATGTGCTCCAGCCTTTTTCCGTTCTTAGTGAGAATATGACTCCGGGACTGCTTGGTACATTGTGCAGGGCAATGTGTGAAATTGATTATGAAAAATACCGTGGGGTTATCCTTGCTCACGGATCGGATACCCTTGCCTATACCTCGGCGCTTTTGGGGATGCTGTTAGGACATGCTCCGGTGCCGGTGGTTTTAATTGCAGCCAATTATCCGCTGGAGGATGAGAGAAGCAACGGACTTCCCAATTTCAGAAGTGCGGTGGAACTTATTCATAATGAAATAACGGGAGGGGTATATACCATCTATCAGAAAAGAGATGGGCATATGCCGGTGTATTTATCCACCCGGCTGACGGAGGCAGACGCTTATTGTGATCAGTTTGGCTGCTTTGGAAAAACACCTCTGGGAGAAATGAAGAAGGGAAGGTTCGTTTTTGAAGAGGGGAGCATTAATCCTTCCATGGAGGAGCTGGGGCAGGCAGATGGCTTAAGAAAGCTGGCAGGGTGTCCGGAGTTCAATAAACAGGTGTTAATGCTAAGACCTTATCCGGGGCTTAGCTATGATTATATTGATCTGGAAAAAAGACCGGCGGCAGTGCTGCATTATCTGTACCACTCCGCAACGGCCTGTACGAAGGAGGAGGAATATTCCTTCCTGCGTTTTCTGGAACGCTGCCATAAGAGGGAAATACCGGTGTATACGGCATCCTATAAGGGGACGGAGGGAAGATTATATGTGACTGCCAGGGAAATTATGGAAATGGGAGTAACACCGATGGTTAACATTTCGGCAGAGGCGGCATATATGAAGCTGATGCTTCTTTATAACATGGAGTTGAAGGATTTAAAGGGATGGGCAGCAAGGAATATCTACTTTGAAAATCTTCCTGGTTAAAAAAATGTAAAATTTGAGAATTTTTCTCTATGCGACTTGGTTCATTTGTGTTATACTTCTATAGGAAAAATTATGGGGATACTATGTCCCCGTGAACAAAGTTATGATTTTTTTAATATAAAATGGAGGGCTGAAAACATGAGTACTACTTCACAAGCGAGTCAAAGAATAGCAGCTTTGCTCGATGAAAACAGTTTCGTTGAAATTGGTGCACGCGTAACAGCAAGAAGCACTGATTTTAATTTGAAACAGACAGAAACTCCTTCTGACGGTGTTATTACTGGTTATGGAGTGATAGGCGGCAATCTTGTGTATGTATACAGCCAGGATGCATCCGTATTAAACGGAAGCGTTGGTGAAATGCATGCAAAGAAGATTGCAAATCTCTATGATCTGGCACTTAAGACGGGAGCACCCGTGATCGGGCTGATCGAATCTGCCGGACTTAGATTACAGGAGGCTACAGATGCACTGAATGCTTTTGGTGAGATTTATCAGAAGCAGGCATTAAGCTCAGGGGTGATTCCTCAGATTACAGCAATTTTTGGAACCTGCGGCGGCGGACTTGCTTTAATTCCTACACTGACAGATTTTACTTTTATGGAAGCAAAGAAGGCTAAGCTTTTCGTCAATGCACCTAATGCATTAGATGGAAATGAGATCAGCAGATGTGACACTTCCGCTGCATCTTTCCAGAGTGAGGAAGCAGGTATTGTTGATGTTGTGGCACAGGAAGAAGAGCTTCTTTCAAAGATCAGAGAGCTTGTTATGCTGCTTCCCGCTAACAATGAAGACGGAATGCCTTTAGACGAGTGCACAGACGATATTAATCGCGGATGTGCTGAAATTGCAGGCTGCGTGGGAGATACATCCATAGCATTATCACAGCTTGCAGATGACGGGGCAGTGTTTGAGGTTAAGGAGGGCTTCGCAAAGGATATGGTTACCGCATTTATCAAATTAAATGGAGTAACTGTGGGTGCGGTTGCAAACCGCAGCGAGGTTTATGGAGAGGATGGAAAGATCGCAGAGAAGTTTGACGAGGTTTTAACACCTGCAGGCTGCGATAAGGCAGCGGATTTTGTTAATTTCTGTGATGCATTTGATATTCCGGTACTTTCCCTCACCAATGTAAAGGGCTTTAAGGCAGATAAGTGCGCAGAGAAGAAGATAGCTAAGGCTGCTGCAAAGCTTACATATGCATTTGCTAATGCTACTGTTCCAAAGGTGAATGTGGTAATCGGCAAGGCATTTGGAAGCGCTTATGTAGCAATGAATTCCAAGGCAATCGGTGCCGATATTACAATGGCTTGGCCGGACGCACAGATTGGAACCATGGATGCAAAGCTTGCAGCTAAGATTATCTGTGATGGTCAGGGTGCAGATGCAATTGACGCATGTGCTAAGGAATATGCAGCACTGCAGTTAAGTGCCGACAGTGCAGCCAAGAGAGGATATGTTGATCAGATTGTGGAGCCCGCAGATACCAGAAAGTATGTAATCGGAGCTTTTGAGATGCTGCTTACCAAGAGGGAAGACCGTCCGGCAAAGAAACACGGTACAGTTTAGAAAGGATGATCGCTTAATATGAAAAAATGGTTAATAGTATTAGGTATGATTACCTGTATGATGGGACTTACGGCATGCGGTGAGAAGGAAGAACCGCTGATGATGTCGGAGGAAGAGGCTTTAGCATTCGGAACCGATTTTGTAAACGAGATGAATCAGATCGTGGTTCAGCAGGTGCAGGATCAGTATACAGAGCCAATTCTTACCAGTGCGTTGGAAAGCTGGGAAAGCGCACTCGAGGAAATGGGTAGTTATGTAGGCGTTCTTGGCGTAGAGGCTGAGGTTACATTGCTTGATGAAAATACAATTGATGAAGGTGTAATCGAAGTTACGGTTGAAGGATCGAAGCGCAATGCAGTTGTAGAAATGGTATTTGAAGACAATGCATTCAGTAGTATTACAACCAATCCTACCTACTCCTTTGGCGAGAATATGAAGAAGGCTGCCCTGAATACCCTTTTGGGTATGGGAACCGTATTTGTTGTTCTGATTTTGATCAGTCTCATTATCAGCTGTTTTAATATTATACCTATAATTCAGGCAAAGCTTTCCAAGAAGTCTGCCGATGCAGAGACAAAGAGCGGTGCAGTGGATAATACAATTGCACAGATTATTGAAAAGGAA
>JAUNGK010000213.1:0-2494 GCA_030524555.1 Bacillota bacterium
GCCGTTTTTTGCTTTATAGGAGGGCTTGTAAATCAGGCGGGGGATCAGTTCTGCAAAGCAGGGAGGCACAATGATGCAGCAGGATAAAGAGCAGCGCATGGCCACGGAGGGAATAGGAAAGCTGATGCTTACCATGGCAGTCCCCTCTGTGATTGCACAGATTATCAATATTCTATATAGTATCGTGGATAGAATTTATATTGGACATATTGAAGGCGTGAACATGGAAGCCCTTACAGGAGTAGGTGTTACTTTTCCTATTATTACGCTGATTTCTGCTTTTTCCGCTTTTGTAGGTGCGGGAGGTGCACCCCTTGCGGCAATCTGGCTGGGAAACGGAGACAGGAAGAGGGCAGAGAAAATTTTGGGAAACGGCGTTACCCTGCTGCTGTTTTTTACGGTGCTTTTGATGGGCTTTTTCTATGCTTTTGGAAGGCCGTTGCTGTATCTGTTTGGCGCCAGTGATGCGACGATTGTATACGCAGTGGATTATATTAATATTTATTTGGCGGGAACGGTGTTTGTCCAGCTGGCTCTGGGGCTTAATCCCAGGGGCAGTCCAGGATTGCAATGATAGCGGTGCTGATTGGGGCAGCCACTAATATTGTGTTAGATCCTGTTTTTATTTTTGTATTTCAAATGGGAGTAAAGGGGGCTGCCATTGCCACGGTTATTTCGCAGGCATTAAGCGCACTTTGGACAGTTGCCTTTTTGGTAAGCAGAAAATCTACTCTTACCATAAAGCTGTGGGCGATGAAGCCGGATTTTCGTATTATTGGAAGTATTATGGCTCTTGGGGTATCTCCTTTTATCATGCGCGCAACGGAAAGCCTGATCAGCGTTGTTTTAAACAGTGGGCTGCAAAGATACGGAGGAGATGTTTATGTAGGCTCCCTGACAATTATGCAGAGCGTGATGCAGATGTATTCGGCTCCGCTTGGCGGTTTCACACAAGGCGTACAGCCGGTTATCAGCTATAACTTTGGAGCGGGAAATTTTGACAGGGTGAAAAAGCTTTATCGGAGCATGATAGGTGTCAGTTTTTTGTTTGCAGCAGGGGCGACTCTGGTGATTATGATATTCCCGGGCTTTTTCGCAGGTATGTTTACGGATGACGCCGGTTTGATTGCTCTGGTGGAGCAGATGATGCCTGTTTTCATGTGCGGCATGCTGGTATTTGGACTGCAGCAGGGAATCCAGCCTACGTTTCTGGCATTGGGGCAGGCCAAAATATCCTTATTTATTGCTATTTTCAGAAAGGTAATACTGCTGGTGCCATTGGCACTGATACTGCCTCTTCGGTTTGGCGTTATGGGGATTTATTATGCAGAGCCCATTTCCGATGTTTTGTCGGCAACAGTAGCGTCTATCCTGTTTTTGACGCATATTAAGAAAATTCTTTCAAAGGAAGCATTACAGAAAATCGTTTGATACGTTGGCTGTAATAAGAAAATCAGGTATCACCTGCCTTAAAAGGTGGAATACTTAAGAGGAAAGGAAAGAGGAAAATGATAAAAACGATAATTTTATTTGCAGCAGGTCTTATATTGATCTGTCTGGGAGGCGACAGGCTGGTAGATGCAGCAGTGGCAATTGCAAAGAAATTAGGGATACCTCAGATTGTTGTGGGAGCTACAATCGTAAGTCTTGGAACGACACTGCCGGAGGTTTTGGTTTCCACAACTGCGGCCTTTGACGGGTCTGCAGCCATTGCCGCAGGGAATGCCTTTGGCTCGATTATCTGCAATACGGCATTGATTGCCGGATTGACGCAGACCATACGTCCGGCTAAGAAAGTGGAGTTTTCGTCCTTGTTGTGGCGAAGTATCTTTTTCTTTCTTACGTTGATTGCTTTGAATATATGCGGATATGTGACAGGCGCATTTAACCGGCCTGTTGGTATTGTCCTTTTGATATTGTTTGTGGTTTATGCATATATGAATGTGATACACGCTTCCTCAGAGGGAGATGGGAAAGAGGAGAGCAAGGATGAAAATGAGACTTCTATTCTCATTCAGATTGTGACCCTGATCGTATGTGCAGTGTTGCTTTTTGTAGGAGCAAATCTTTTGGTGGATAACGGAATTTTAATTGCACAGGCGGTAGGGGTACCGGAGCGTGTGATAGCCGTTACTTTTATTGCCCTTGGAACCTCACTGCCGGAGCTGATGACTTCGATCATGTCTTTGGTTAAAGGATACGGCAATGTGGGACTTGGAAACGTGATCGGGGCTAATCTCCTGAATATGCTCCTTGTAATAGGAATTCCTTCGGCGATTGCGGGAATACCTCTTGAGAGAGGAACGGTTGCAGTAGATATGCCTCTTGCATGTTTGGTTATGGCAGTGCTGATTGTTCCCATTCTGATCAGAAAGAAGTCCTCCAGAATTCAGGGAATTGCCCTCCTTTGTATTTATGCAGTTTATTGTGTGGCTTCTTTTGTGTAAGAACCGGGTAACAGTTCATCCTTCATGCGCCGTCTCGGATAGGCAGC
>JAUNGK010000213.1:2594-3781 GCA_030524555.1 Bacillota bacterium
TGCCCTGGCGGCAAAAAATGGGAATGACTCTTGTCAGAAAAAACGGAATCTGATATACTTCTAATGGTATGTATAAAAGTAATATAAAGATAATAAATAAAAGGAGAGGTTTAAAATGAAAGGTAATATTGTAGTTGGGCAGTCTGGCGGACCTACAGCCGTAATTAACTCATCTGTAGCAGGTGTATACGCAGCAGCTAAGCAGCTTGGCGTTAAGAAAGTATACGGTATGGTTCATGGTATTGAAGGATTTTTGGAGGACAAGCTGATCGAGCTTGAGGAGTATCTTGATGATCCTACAGGAATTGAATTATTAAAGAGAACTCCTTCAGCATTCTTAGGCTCATGCCGTTTCAAAATGCCCAAGATCGAAGGACATGAGGATGTTTACGAGAAGGTATTTGAAATCATGGAAAAGCATGACATCGAGTGTCTGTTCTATGCCGGCGGAAACGATTCCATGGATACAGTAAAGATGTTATCTGATTATGCGGCAGCACACGGAAAATCCCAGAGATTTATGGGTGTTCCCAAGACCATTGACAATGATCTTCCTGTAACCGATCATTGCCCTGGTTATGGCAGTGCAGCAAAATATATTGCAACCAGCTTAAAGGAAATTATTCGTGACAACGAGTCCTTCGGCGCTAAGAAGCCTACGATCTGTATCGTTGAGATTATGGGACGTAACGCAGGGTGGCTTACAGCGGCAGCAGCTCTTGCAAAGGGAGATGACTGCAGCGGATGTGACGCTATTTACTTACCTGAGAAGGTATTTGATATGGATGCATTTATGGCTAAGGTTAAGGAATTGGCAGCAACCAAATCTTCTGTAGTTATTGCTGTTTCCGAGGGTATTCACATCGCTGACGGACGCTATGTATGTGAGCTTGCCAATGAGAACGTTGCAGTAGACGCATTTGGTCATAAGCAGATGTCCGGTACAGCAGCTTACCTTGCGCAGAAGGTTGCTGAGGAGACAGGCCTTAAGACCAGAGCAATTGAGTTCTCAACACTCCAGAGAGCAGCAACTCACCTTGCTTCTCTTACAGACATTAATGAGGCGTTCCAGGTTGGACATGATGCTGTTGTAGCAGCACAGGAAGGCAAGACCGGCATGATGATCACATTGGACAGAAACGGTGATGATCCTTATCAGTGCGGTACAAGCGCATATGATATTCATG
>JAUNGK010000214.1 GCA_030524555.1 Bacillota bacterium
GTTATCAAAGAAGCAGTACCGTATCAGGGGCGGCGCAGGAAGGCTGAATTGTTACATTATTTATAGAAAAAGGATCGATATCCATACCGGATACCAATCCCCATTTTCTACTTATTACTTTTAAATTTACAAGCATAATCCTGTTATCTAAGATATTAGTATGCTCCGAACGCATCAGCAATCTTTGCTGCTGCATCATCTGAAGAATAAGAAACGATGATGGATGTAGGCATATTGTCCACAATTCTTACATAGTAATCCTGATTCATAGTCTGTCCATTGGTAGTTCCAACAAAGCTGCTCTTAACATATTCAACACCGCCAAGCTCTACAGTTTCCGGCTCACTTACCTGCTCATAGGAAATTGCTGTGATAGCTAATAAGGTCTGTGATAAAGCATCCATATAATCCTCTGCAGACATATTTACGGGAGTCTTTTCAACTGTTACATTTACATTGTTTCCCAATGCATCATAAGCAAACATTTCATATACAGAAGTAAGCTCTGCAAGCTTAAGCTGTGCATCACTGAAATCACCTGCATCGGAAAGTGCATCTGTTCCAATTCCCAGCATTTCTGCCAGTTCCTCATCAGAAGCCATAACCATGTCATCCGGTGTTGTAAAGCGTAATCCAAGATACTCGCTTTCCCATCCGGTCTCTGTCTGAATACCCCTTACAAATTCACCTGCTGCGCTCTCTTCGTCTGCTGCATCTTCTTCTGCTTCCGGTTCCTGTACCGCTTCATCTTCAGCCTCAGTTTCATCTGCTGCAGGAGCCTCATCCTCTACAGATGCTGCATCTTCTTCGGGAGCTTCATCTGTTACTGTTGTTTCCACATCAGCTCCGTCTGCATCCTTGTTTCCACCGCATGCAGTAAGCATTACTGCTGCTGCCAGTGCCATAAATAATACTTTCTTTTTCATTTTTCTCCTCCTTTTGATATTACACAGCGAAGAGGATTATATCATTTACCCCACACTCTATGCAAGATATTTTTAAAAAATTAAGAAATATTAACATATCCCTTCCGTCATCGGCCACCGTCTCCATTATCCCAGCGCAACATCCAAAATCATCATGATGAGGAAACCTGTCATAACACCAATGGTTCCCAAGTTGGAGTGCTCTCCTTCATTGGCCTCCGGAATCAACTCTTCCACCACCACATAGATCATTGCACCTGCGGCAAAGGCAAGAAACCACGGCATATATGGAGTAATCTGCGCTGCAATCAGGGTGATGCCCACTCCAAAAACCAGCTCAACAATACCGGAAAGGCTTCCCATTAAAAAGGCCTTAAGACGGCTCATTCCTTCCTGCCTTAAGGGCAGGGAGATGGCTGCTCCTTCCGGGAAATTCTGAATTCCAATTCCCAGTGCGAGAGCAAAAGCCGCAGCATATAAAGCCGGATCAGAGGGATGCTGAGCCGCCATAGCAAAGGCAAGCCCTACCGCCATTCCCTCAGGTATATTGTGAAGAGTTACCGCAAGAACAAGCAGGGTGGTTCTTCGAAAAGAGCTTTGAAGCCCCTCCGGTTTCTTTTCCCCCAAATGTAAGTGAGGCATAAGAAAATCCAGAAGATATAAAAAGACACCTCCGATCACAAAGCCGCCTGCTGCCGGAATCCATGGAATTACTCCCATGCTCTCCGCTTCATCAATAGCCGGAATTAACAGGGACCATACGGAAGCCGCCATCATCACACCTGCCGCAAATCCCAAGAATGCCCTTTGAACATTCATTCCCATATTTTTCTTAAAAATGAATACCACACTGGCGCCAAGCGCGGTCATCAAAAAAGTAAAGCCCGTACCCATGGCAGCCCAACTGATTGCCTGATTCATATTTTGCCCTTTCTGCGCCTATAAACGGACGCCTGCATCTATGTTCATTATATCCCCTTTTCCTGATTTCGTGCCTGTCATCTTCCTATTGCATAAAATATACCCGATGCGCCGTCGTTTGACACCACATCGGGTTTTGTTTCAAAAATTTAAAGCTCAGAATTTAAAGCCTAAAAGCCATAATCGAAAATACTTCCCGAAGAGTAGGAATTGCTGTAGCTTCCCTTTACATTGTAGGTATTGGCCTTGCCTGCCTCTGTATTGGCAGCAAAATCAATTAAGGATGCCTGCGCCGATACTCTGTAGCCATAGGAAAGGCTTCCGTTAAATAACGTTTTCGCCGTGCTCATATCAGCTTCTTTAAACTTAGCAGCATCCAGGGAAAGCTTATCATCCTTTCCAATGGTTATACCGACCTTGGATAAAAGCTTCTCATTAGCCTTAGTCATTCCAACCAGATAGTCTGCCTTGTTTGCAATGTTCTTGGTATTGACATCTCCAAGTTCATCAATCAGCTTGTTATAGCTGTCAACAAAGCCGGAAACTGATTTGTAAATGCCCTCCACATCATATTCCTCTGTAGTAGCTGGCCGTCCGTATATGTCAGTTCCCTCTACATCAACCTTATTAAATACGGAAGAAGCGCCTGTCTCTAACAGCTTATCTGCCGCATCCTTTAATCCATCAGCTGCACTTTGCACCGAAGACAGAGTCTTGGCTGAATCACTTGCTGTAGAAATAGTTGACTTATTCTTATCCTTGACAATGGATGAAACGCTGCTGTCTGCTTCGTCCTTGGCATAATAAGCCTTCATCAGCTTTGCATAGCTGCCGTTTTTGATACTGGCGTAGTCAGCTAAGAAATTCAAATTTGCATTGGTGCCCGCCCCCGGCAGACTCTGAAATAAATAAGAATAATCCTGCTTCATGCTTACATTAATACGAATTCCCATAATATCACTCCTTTGAACATCCGTGTCCCTTAAGGCATACCGCCTGCTCCATTAGCTTCCTTGTAATAGATATCGAATAAATATATCTTTATTTTAATAGCATTTTACCACATTTTTGAAAAAATTGGAAGACAAAAACCTAAAAAAAGTGCTATACTGTTATGCGAATTTTACATCTGGAGGAATTATTATGTTTGCCTTAGGTACTATCATCAACACCGGTGCCGTAATTGCCGGCGGAATACTTGGAATGATATTGAAAAAAGGGATCCCTGAAAAATCTCAGCATATACTTATGCAGGCGTGCGGAATTGCCACTATATTTATCGGCATATCCGGCGTGCTGAAGGAAATGCTTGTCATAAACAGCCAAACCATTGAAACCAAAGGAACCTTTCTTTTAATCTTTTCTCTCGTGCTTGGCGGCCTTGCAGGCTCCCTTTTATCCATTGAGGACCGATTAGAACGTTTAGGTGATATTCTCAAAAGAAAGCTCCATTCCGAAAAGGATACCCAGTTCGTGGAAGGCTTTGTTACCTCCACATTGGTGATCTGCGTGGGAGCTATGGCTATTGTAGGTGCCATTGAGGACGGCCTTACCGGAAGCTGTTCCACCTTAACCGCCAAAGCAATTTTGGACTTTGTTATCGTACTGATTTTCGCCTCCACCATGGGAAAGGGCGTTGTCTTTTCGGCGCTGCCGTTGTTTCTCTATCAGGGAGCCATCACTGTTTTGGCTGCCTTGCTTGGAGATTTTATGGATGCCGCCTTAATCAGCGATATTTCCTTTATCGGTTCTGCGCTGATTTTCTGCGTAGGCGTAAACATCGCCTTCGGCAAAAAATTCAACACCGGAAATCTGCTGCCTGCGCTTTTAGTGCCGATTGTCTATCATTTTCTTCCTTTCTGAAGATAAACCGCATTTTCAGAAAATAATTTCTCATAAAAAGGTGATAAAAAATATAAAGAAAAGGT
>JAUNGK010000215.1 GCA_030524555.1 Bacillota bacterium
CGTAAGACACCGTCAATATCTGATTTAAATCAAGTCCAAGTACGCCAACAATCGACTTAGCATCTACGGTAAATCTGTTATAAGAGATGTCAATGTCGAAATCACATCTGGTGGCTGCTGCCACAAAATCCTTTACTTCATCAAGTCTCAATTTGATTCTACGCTGCATCATTATAATCACCTTTCCTTTACTTAAAATGCAGATCGTGAAAAACGCTTTCCTGTACTTTTACCAAAGGTTACCACCTCATTTTGTGTTTGTAAAGTATTTTTTCCAGTACAATTTTGCAATTTTCATTAAGTATTTTTATCTCTATCGGTATTTTCTGTACGAAAATAATATGCCCTCTTTTTCCAACAATATACTTTTATTGCTTGCTGCAATTATATTAGTTTTTCACCATCCTGTCATCGGAATCTCCCTTTTTCTAAAGAGATTGAAATTCCGTCATATATTTACGGTAGCGAAGAGGAAGCATATTTCTTTGAAGCACTCCATTTGTTCGCTCCTTTATTGCTATGGTATGAAAAAATTTGCAAAACAGTTCACTGTACGCTTTCTCTCCCTCAGAAAAGCAATGAAAAAGCTCCTCTGCCTTCCCCTTTCCATACACCAGATACCAGTCCTTTCCCGCCGGGTGAAGTGCATAAATATTCCGTATCTCATCATGGATCACAAAATCTTCCAGTGGAAGCCGATCAGCAAAATGCGGAACAATAAATGTGATCAGGTTGTTTTTGGGGCCGATAGCAGAATATAAAATGCCATTTTCCAATTCCTGAAACCGCAAAAACTCCACATGAAAATGAGCTTCATTGGCGGTAAATCTGGCAAGCTCAAAAACCCTGTGCACATAAGGATCTGCTAAATTGCCCATCAATGCCTTTCTGTTTCCCATCCTAAATCCTGCAACCACTGTCTTATATACTGCCTCTCCCTTGTCTGCTTCCGGGGATGCAAGTGCCCGACAGATAGCCAAATAAGTTTCCACTCCAAATTCCCGTTCTATCGTGCGTGCCACCTTAGCGGCCTTCTGCTCATCCGGTATTCTTTGTTCATAAACTGCAAATAAACGAAGATTCTCTTCTTCCCCCAAACAGATATGAATCTGCTCATGAGATTTCTTCATCAAATATGCATCATAAATTCCTGTAAAAATTCCTTCCAAAGAATCCTCGCAAATCAGATAATACTCTTCCATTCTGTCTCCTTGTAATCATCAAAAAGCGAAAGCTGTCTGTAGGTCATTCCGTCTCTGTCAAAAGGCAGCTTCTCTTTATTGGAAATCAGATTACGGGTAATGTAATCCTCTTCCAGCTTAGTCGGATACATCATCTTTCCGTTACATGTAATGAAGTAAAGCGCTCTTTTTAAGGTAACTCCGATCTTCTTCAAATCCTCAAACCTTAAATTTCCATTTCTTCTGGCTCTTACAATTCTCTGTGCGCTTTTAACTCCAATCCCCGGCACCCTTAAAATCGTTTGATAGTCCGCCCGGTTAATTTCCACCGGAAACAGCTCCAAATGCCGCAGCGCCCAATCCGCCTTTGGATCAAGCAGAATATTAAAGTTAGGTCTTTTTTCATCCAAAAGCTCCGCTGTCTCAAAACCATAAAATCGCAGAAGCCAATCTGCCTGATAAAGCCTGTGTTCCCTAAGAAGTGGCGGTCCACCTGCGAGAGCCGGAAGCTCCTTGTCCTCGTTCACACTGACAAAAGCTGAATAATAAACCCTTTTTAAATCAAATTTCTTATATAGATTCTCCGCCACCGTCATAATCTGGTAGTCATTCTCCGGTGTAGCGCCTATAATCATCTGGGTAGACTGTCCTGCCGGCACAAAGGAAGGAGCATGTTTATATACCATCAGTTCATTCTTACTTTGGGTAATTCCCTGTTGAATTTGGCGCATAGGCGTTAAAATATTTTTCCTATGCTTGTTAGGCGCCAAGCGCTTTAGCCCCTCCGCAGTAGGAAGCTCCAGATTAACGCTCATACGATCTGCCAACAATCCTAACCGCTGTACCAGCTCCGGATCTGCTCCCGGAATAGCCTTCACATGAATATATCCCTGAAACCGGTAGATTGTCCTCAGCTTGTACACCGCCTCATAAATTAATTCCATAGTATAGGTAGGACTGTACAAAATTCCCGAACTTAAAAACAGTCCTTCTATATAGTTTCTGCGGTAAAACTGTATGGTCAGTTCGCAAATCTCATCCGGTGTAAAGGACGCTCTGGGAACGTCATTAGACCTTCGGTTGATGCAGTACTTACAGTCAAAAATACACTCATTGGTAAAAAGGATCTTCAAAAGGGATATGCATCTTCCATCTGCTCCAAAGCTATGACAAATACCCCCTGCCACCGTATTTCCAATACCGGTTCCGTCTCCCTTTCTCTCTACTCCACTGGACGAGCAGGATACATCATATTTAGCCGCATCCGCCAAAATTCCCAGCTTGTCCATAAGTGACATTTCTTCACTTTTCTTTACAATAAGATTGCTTTCCATAGCTCTGCCTCGTTTTCGAACATTTGTTTGTTTTAATCATATCACAAGGCTGGCTAAAAAGCAATGACTTTATCGAACATTTGTTTTTTTAATTATATTTCTGCCTTCTTTACAATATTACGTTTTTCTGATATAATATTTTCATCTTGTTATTAATTTCTTTTTATTTTATTTTTCATTGGCTGTTTCAGCCGTGTTTTCAACCACTATTATCCTATTGTAAAGGGGGAATGCCTATGATTGTTTCAAAATCATCTTGAAATACTGTTACTTACTTTATAAAAGTTCAGGTTCCAAAAGGTAATTTAGCACCTGAATCTTAACAAAAATACCATTCGAAAAGGAGTACTATGTCACAAACAATCTATCATATCTATGATAAGGTCTTTAAAAAAGTCCTGACCTTATCGTCTAAAGCAGTTATTAATCTTATTAACGGTTTATTCGGAACCGATTACCCTGAGGATAGCGCCATCCGGTACAACTGGACGGAATTTGTTGACAGTGAACTAAAAAGAGTTCTGGCTGACACCATTCTCACCATTAATGAAAGACAGAGCTATCATCTGGAAGCACAGATGACCAGCGATGAAACCATTGTCCTTCGGGTTTTCGAATATGGCTTTTCCCATGCAAACCAAAATCCTGTCAGTAATGAGACCTGTTCCGAATTATGCTTTCCGGAACCGAAAATTATTTATCTGGCTCCTGAAAAAAGCATTCCCGAAGAATATACCTTAAGGCTTAACTTCGGTTCCCAGGGGTACTTTGACTACAAAGTAAGTGCCTTTCTCTTCAATCAGATTTCGACGCAGGAGTTAAATCAGAAGAAAATGATTATCTTAATTCCCTTTATGCTGTTAAAGCTTCGGGACGTTATGTCGAAATCCCGTTCAAAAGATAACCTCGAAGCATTGAAAAATCTGATACAACATGATATACTGGAAAGCATAGAGGAAAATCTGCAGCTTGGTAACATCACTCAGTCAGATGCAAGGAAGCTGAAGCGCTATACCCACAAGCTGTATGAGCAGATTTACTCCCATTATGACGAAATGGAGGAACTAAACGAAATGACGGACGAATCTTTGATGCTGGATATTGATATCATTGAAAAAGAGCATGAACAGCGATTGGAGGAAATGGAAAGAGCCATAGAAGAAAAACGCAATGTTATTCAAAAACAGGAGTATGTTTTAAAGGAAAAAGAGAACGCTTTGAAAGCAAAAAAC
>JAUNGK010000017.1 GCA_030524555.1 Bacillota bacterium
ATTCAATATCTGTATCTGTGTTTTCAATATCAGTTCGATATGTGTGATAAACGGCCTCTTTATCAATTCCTATCTGTTCTATATCCTTCCAAAATGGATAGCTTGCGTCCAATATTGTGCATAGTGTGTCAAAGTCGGATAGCTTTTGCTCAGTAGTCAAATTGAGAATCGTTTGCGTTTTTTCGTTCTGGTATTGTAAGAAAAGAAGACACGCACCAATACAAACCACTAAAATACCAAATACAAATAAAAGTTTTTTGCGACTGCTTCTCATTGCACTCCCTCCGTAAATTTCGATTTGTACATAACTATACCACAGGATTCGTAATTCCAAAATCAAAATATTTATTCATCGCATTCAGTTAGAAACACGAGGTCGAATTGGGATTATTCTAATAAGCACTACCTCTTTAGTCCGCAATCCGTAGTCGCTCAACAAGCGAAACCTTTTGCATAGTATGAAAAGCAAAGAAAGTAATTGCTAAAACAATCAGTAGTATGGCAAAACAGTACAGGACGAACAGGACCAATGGGAATGTGTATGACAAAAAGAATACTCCTGCGTTCACCAATATCTGTATCATTGTACGGTCTAATAGAAACCCTAATATGAGGGTAATTGTCAAACTGCCAATAACCAATAGATAACTTTCACATAATACCATTAGCCATGTTTGTTTCCGCGTCATTCCAATGGATTGCAACATGGCATATTCTCGTTTCCTTGTCGCAATATTCGTAATAATCGTGCTTGCAAATGTAATAATACTGAAAAGCAACAAAAACAAAGTCACGCCAAGTGCGTTGCGGTCATCCTCCCGGTCATCGCAAATCGCTATCTTCATCGTTTTTCCCTCAATTCTGAATTCTTTTCCATTATAAATTATATCGGATTATGGGGTTTCTTATCAAACACCATTGCATGAAGCTCCCATAAATTGCACCAAACGACTATAAGCATCGTAGGGCGGAGCATAATCGCACATAGCCGATATGGGCTGTGTAAGCATATTACCTCTAACTTCCCAACTTTCCAAGTAATTTCCGTTATCAGGCCGCCCGGCCTGCCTAGCAGAAAAACAACGGCTTCGCCTTATGCTGACAGACCGCCGCATATGGTGGTGAGCCATAGTGCGGCGGTCTTTGCATACTATCCTTTTATTTAATTCAGCATAAGGCAGGCATAAACTTGGCGAACAGATATAATCCATCCGAATCCGCAGTGACTTCATGCGGCGCACCCGCCTGCATGATGGATATTGTACCGGGTTCATACGGGATAGTCCTGCCTGCATTTACATATTTCCCACAGCCCTTTATCACCTCATGCGTTTCCAACTGGGTTTCATGGATATGGTTTCCAATACTGCGACCGGGAGCGATCCGCACCAAATGATAGCTGAACTTCCCGTCCGTGTCCTTTGCCGTAAGGATGTGTTTCAATTCCACGCCTTCAAATGTCGGATGTTTTGACCATCCAATCTCCGCAAAATCAACCTCCTTTTCCGGTAAAAGCAATTTTCCATTGTTAAACAATTCAAATGTATCCATCCTGCACCTCCGATAAAATATGTAATTTGTTTTACGTTTCAATCATATTCTCCGGAAGTTCTCAGGTCTTGTAAAAAATTGCTCTATGTGTTCTGCACTATCTGCTTTTTTGAGCGGACATATTCTGAAGGGGATATCCCGACAATCCTTTGAAATGCCTTATCAAAATGGCTCTGGTCGTAAAACCCCATTTCCGCCGCAATACTGCTGATCGTCTTCTCTTCATCCAGCATCCCCTGTGATTTCCGTATACGGTTCTGGATGCAGAACTGATGCGGTGTCATACCAATACTGTTTCTGAATTTTCTTATGAGATGATATTTGCTGACAAAAATATCCGCCGCCAATGTTTCTATAGGAAGTTCCTGTTCCGGATGACTGGTAATCTTATCAGTCAGAACTTTTATGCCTGCATCCATCTCTTTCCGTTCGTTATCCCGCAGACGGTAAACCTCCCGCACGGAAGCCAGTAATTTATCTTCCTGCTCCTTTCCGAAAATTCTCTGCGCTGCTACATCCCCTGACAGTTCCCGAAAGACCTCCTCTGCTGTCTCTAAATCGCTCTCCTCTATAAAAGCAGTTCCTATACACATAGACAGCAGCTGCGCATCTCTTCCCTGACGCACGGAATGTACAGCATAAGGCGGGATGATGAACATATCTCCTCTATAGCACGCCGCTTCCCTGTTTTCCAGACAAACTGTAACTGTTCCCTGCATGACTACCGATATGACATAATGCCCTACATGGTTATGAGCATCAAAGCGCTTATCAATATTCTCTGACAACACGAACTCGATTGGGTATTTATCGCATTGATAATATCGCATACTTCTTTCACTCCTGTCACGTCTGTAGAATATCTCCCTGTCAAATATTTTAACAGATAAGTGATACTTTCTCAATCATTCTGACGTTATTCCATCTCCTTAATAATCTAAATAATTTAGCAAAACCCCATACATTTCAGCAAAACCCCTGACTTTTGCCAAATTTGCCATGCGACCAAATTCTACATAAAATTATTGTAGCAGAGCATCCGGCGATATTTGACATCCTCATGGGAATCTGCGTAACGGTAAATTTTGCTTTTACCTCTGCCACCTGAGGCTCTAGCACCGTAAACATGGCTTCCACCTGCTCCGGTGTGTACTCATAAGCCAATTTGTTGGCAATATTCTCCAGTCTGCCAATCGCATCAATCACCTTATTGATACGGTACTCCCCAAGGCGGATAAATTTCTTTGCTTTGGTTTCCTCCGCCTTTTCTGCAGGTGCGTTTACTGTTACATTTTCCATAGCTTCATTCATTGCCATATCCTCCATTTTCCTGATTTTAAACGCAAAAAAGGCGTATGAAACTGTTGCATCTCATACGCCTTAACGCTGTATTACTATTTTGTTTTTACATTACTGTATGCCCTTTAAGCTGACTGTCAACATCCCTGCCGGCATACATGACACGGATTACCGTCACAATGCCCACATCCTTATCCGGAATATAAAACACTAGATAATTGTCAACAGGCATTACTCTCAGCCCTCTGCTGCGCCACGGTTCTTTTTCATAATGCCTGAATTTCTCCGGAAATTCTTCAAGCTCTACAATGTGTTCCTCCAACCGTCCAAGCTGCCCTGCCGCATTATCCGGTGAAAGCAGTTCAAAAGCAATATACTCATATATGCCTCTTAAATCAGCATCAGCCTGATCCGTGGTAATTACCTCATAAATCATATGCCATAATCTTTGCGGATATCTGCAAATGCCTGTCTTGCAGGTTTGGTTCTTCCTGCTTTCATGTCCGCATATCCTTTCTCCAGTTCTGCATTTAATTCTGCTTCGCTCAGTTCCGACACATCAGCAGGTCTTGCCGCAGGTATTTTTACTTCAAACGGAAGCCCCCTGTTTAAAATGATCTGTTTATAAAACATATTGATTGCATTGGACGCCGGAATGCCAAGCGCTGACAAAATACTTTCTGCCTGCTCTTTCACATCCGGCTCTATCCTTGCGTACAAATTAGCTGACTTTGCTGCCATAAAATAACGCTCCTTTCCAAAATCTTATGATTTCCTTCTGTCAAATTTATTATACCAATATGTGCGTACAATAGCAATACATTTTATTTTTTTTGAAATGACGGATTATCAAAATATTCCATAATTGCAGAAACCACAGTACCCGCTCTCCATCCCGACGGATATCTCTTCACTCACAGGGTTCAAAAATCCGGCAATCTCCCTAGCCAAAAGAATGCGCCCCACACCGTGGTCTACATGGCATCCCGAACAGATATGCTGCATCAGCCACTTTTCGTTCTTGGTCTGCAGTCATCCTTTACGTTGAACCACGCATCATATTACTTCGGCTATTTTCCTCGCTTTATCACTTTCACATTGTCTTTTTATCGCTTTACTCATGCACTATTTAGCAAAACCCTATACATTTCAGCAAAACTATACCTTTCAGCGAAACCCCTGACTTTTGCCAAATAGTGTGCTTTTATCCCCAATCGCAATACTGTCAGCCCTATCCCCAAGCCACAATAAAAGAGGTCCACCAGCCAATCTGATGAACCCCTCTACACTTAAAATTCTTAGCTGAAAGCCCTGCTTTCAGCTTTTTTAAGCCATTTTTACAAACTATTGCCAAATCCACCATGCAGCCTCCACTACGCTCCACTCCGTGTCGGTCACGGGCTTCGTCCACATACGCAGATTGAGTCGTGCAATACAGTGTCTTGCCGCTGCGCGCCAATCCACATGCGTTGCACTTTCATAAACATTAAAAGGAGCCCAGCTTCATGCAAGCATGAGCCGGGCTCCTTATTAATGTTTACTCAATCTGCCTATCTCATTTATTCTGAATCGCTGCCTGTGCTGCTGCAAGTCTTGCAATCGGCACACGGAAAGGCGAACAGGATACATAAGTAAGTCCAACCTTATGACAGAACTCTACGGAGGAAGGATCTCCGCCGTGCTCACCACAGATACCAAGCTTGATATCAGGTCTGGTCTTTCTGCCCTTCTCAGCCGCCATCTGCACCAACTGACCTACACCCTTCTGATCCAGTCTTGCGAAAGGATCAGACTCGTAAATTTTCTTCTTATAATATTCACCAAGGAACTTGCCTGCGTCGTCTCTGGAGAAGCCGAAGGTCATCTGTGTTAAATCGTTGGTTCCGAAGGAGAAGAACTCTGCCTCCTCAGCAATCTCATCCGCAAGAAGAGCTGCTCTCGGAATTTCGATCATGGTTCCGATATGGTACTGAATATCGGAATTCTTTTCTTTCTTCACCTGCTCAGCAATTTCAACAATTACATCCTTAACGTACTTCAGCTCCTTCTTATCTCCAACCAGTGGGATCATGATTTCAGGCACAATATCAAAGCCCTTTTCTGCCTTTACTTCAATTGCAGCCTCCATTACCGCTCTGGTCTGCATTCTTGCAATTTCAGGATAGGTTACCGCCAGACGGCAGCCTCTGTGTCCCATCATGGGATTAAACTCATGGAGGGAATCACATACCTCCTGAACCTGCTCTGCAGTCATCATCATCTTTACAGCCAGATCATCAATATCACCCTGCTCTGTAGGAACAAATTCGTGAAGCGGAGGATCAAGGAAACGGATGGTAACCGGTCTTCCTTCCATCACCTCATACAAAGCCTTAAAGTCACCCTTCTGGAAAGGAATAAGATCATTTAATGCCTTTTCTCTCTCCTGAACGGTTCTGGCAAGAATCATCTGACGAATCTTGGGTATTCTATCCGGTTCAAAGAACATGTGCTCTGTACGGCAAAGCCCGATACCCTCTGCACCGTACTTTACAGCGTTTGCCGCATCTGCCGGTGTATCTGCGTTGGTACGTACCTTAAGCTTACGGAAGGAATCGGCCCAGCCCATAATACGTCCGAAATTACCGCTGATGGATGCTTCCTGGGTCTTAATATCACCGTCATAAATCTTGCCGGTGGAACCATCCAGGGAAATATAATCTCCTTCATGATATACATGTCCGCCCAGCTCGAATACCTTATCATCCTCATTAATTGAAATCTCGCCGCAGCCTGATACACAGCAGGTTCCCATACCACGGGCAACTACCGCTGCGTGAGAGGTCATACCGCCTCTTACAGTAAGGATACCTTCTGCTGCATGCATACCTTCAATATCCTCAGGAGAGGTTTCCAAACGAACCAAGACAACCCTCTCGCCCTTCTCATGAGCCTCCTTAGCTTCCTGTGCAGTGAAATATACCTTTCCTGCCGCTGCGCCGGGTGATGCGGGAAGCGCCTGTCCGATCACGTTTCCGCCCTTTAATGCTTCGGGATCAAAGGTGGGATGTAACAACTGATCCAGAGATTTGGCTTCAATACGAAGCACTGCCTCCTCAGGAGTAATCTTTCCTTCGTCAACCAGATCACAGGCGATCTGCAATGCTGCCTGTGCGGTACGCTTTCCGTTTCTGGTCTGCAGGAAGAACAGCTTTCCGTTCTCAATGGTAAACTCCATATCCTGCATATCACGGTAATGCTCTTCCAGTCTGTTTGCAATATCCAAAAACTGCTTATAACACTCAGGAAGATCCTCCTCCAGCTTGGTAATAGGCTGAGGGGTTCTGATACCTGCAACTACGTCTTCTCCCTGTGCATTAATCAAATATTCTCCGTAAATTCCCTTAGCTCCCGTAGAAGGATTACGTGTAAATGCTACGCCGGTACCGGAAGTATTGCCCATGTTACCGAATACCATTGCCTGCACATTAACCGCTGTGCCCCAGTCACCGGGAATGTCGTTCATTCTTCTGTATACAATAGCTCTTTCATTATCCCATGAACGGAATACTGCCTTTACAGCCTCCATCAGCTGTACTCTGGGATCCTGAGGGAAATCCTCTCCCATCTTGTCCTTATATACTGCCTTAAATCTGACAATAATCTCCTTCAGATCATCTGCCGTAAGCTCGGTATCGTATTTTACTCCTTTAGCTTCCTTCATCTCATCCAGAATTCTTTCAAAGAATGACTTGGGAATTTCCATAACTACGTCAGAAAACATCTGGATAAATCTGCGGTAGGAATCATATGCAAATCTCGGATTACCTGTCTTATTTGCAAAGCCTTCCACTGCCACGTCTGTAAGTCCCAGATTTAAGATAGTGTCCATCATACCGGGCATGGAAGCTCTTGCTCCTGATCTCACCGATACAAGAAGCGGATTTTCCGTGTCACCGAATTTCTTCCCTTGCTTAACTTCAAGCTGTGACAGAGCCTCAAATATCTGTTCCTTAATTTCGTCGGAAATCTGTCTCTCCTTTGCGTAATAGTCCGTACATGCCTCCGTAGTTACTGTAAATCCCTGCGGAATCGGCAAACCAAGATTGGTCATCTCTGCCAGATTAGCGCCCTTGCCGCCTAAGAGATTTCTCATGTCGGCATTTCCCTCTTCAAAAGAATAAACCCATTTTGCCATACGTCTTCTCCCTTTTCTTTTCTTTTTACTGAATACCCGATACAGCATCATTATATATTCGTGTCATATAATCGACAACAGAAAGTCTGCACGGCATCCTTTCTGTTATATGTACCCCTGCGTACCTGTATCCATTTGTATCAGTCATCAGTTCTGACCCACATAATCATTATATCATAACCTTGTCTATTGTGCACTATAAATTATTAATAAAACAATATTTTTTTATTACTAATTGTCACTTGGAATAAATGAATCAAATATAAAAATGTCAAATTGTCCTTTTGAAAGCGTAAGCTCCTCCTGACTTTTGATCGTCCAGGCTGCCGCCATATTCCTATACAGACTCCGGCAAAGTCTTCTGGAAAGATTTTGGCGGTATTTATGATTATATGCCACAAAATCAGGCTTGGTAATCCAATTTAAAAGCAAATTCTGTAAAATTCCATAAAGAGCTCCATGAAATTCTCCCGACTTTAAAAATCCGTCAGAAAGCTGTCCTCTCACCACTTCATTATGATGTCCTCTGTACCATAAAAGAGCCAATGGATTAAAGGACTCTATACAATACAAGCCCGGATATTTTCTAAGAAGAGCATCTGCAGCAGGGCAAACGGAGGCATCCGTCCACTCTACCTTAAGCTCCACAATAAGAGGCACCTTTCCATTTATAAGCTCAAGCACATCTGCAAACATAGGAATCGTTTCCTCACTGTCAAACAATCTGAACTGCATAAGCTCGTCCCATGTATAATCGCAGATCTTGCCTTCCCTTCCACAGGCTCTTTCCAACGTGAAGTCATGAAATACCACCGGCACCTTATCCCGGGTCATCTGAACATCCAGTTCAATGCCATAGCCGGCTTCCACCGCTTTTTTAAAGGCTGCCATAGAATTTTCAGGTGCTTCGCTGCTGTTGTCATGAAGGCCTCTGTGAGCATAATGGACACCCAAAAAGGCCTCCCTGGGCTTTCGGTGCCCGAGTCTTGGCATAATAGCCAGAAAATAAAGAATTATAATTGCAGCCGCAATAATAAGTATTACATATAGTACCGTCATTTTCTTTTGTCACCTGTTTCCCTAAAATTTAAAGATAAGAATTATTTTTATACTCTAATCATCTACATCAAAGTTTTCCAATACGCTTTTCTTTTTATCCGGTCTTGCATCCCCATGATGCACCTGCGTCATCGTTAAAAACGCCAATAAGGAAAATACCAGCGCATAAGGGAACAATGTCCTATAGGATATTCTTTCCAGCAAAAAGCCGGACAGCACCGGAGTAAATATCTGTGCCGTCATGGAAAAGGTATAATAGGTTCCCGTAAACTTTCCGATATCACACCCCTTGCTCATTTCTACAATCATGGGGTAAGAGTTTACGTTGATTGCCGCCCATCCAATACCGATAACTGCAAAGGCTATATTAATAAGCGGATGATATGCCCCTGCAAAGATTGCCGCGAAATAACAGACGCTCATTAATATTACACCGCCCATGATGGTCTTTTTACGCCCCACCTTACTTGCAATATTACCGATGGGAATATAGCTGATGATCGCTGCAACCGTTGCCACCATCAGACAATCTGCAAAGCCGCCGCCCTCTAAATGCCATACCACCTTAGTATATCTGGAAAAAGCAGTTGTTACCGCATTGTAGGCAGCAAACCAGAAGAAAATGGATGCAAGAAGAAATATCATACTCCTTTTTACCTCCTTAGGCATAGCAGTCTTCTTCTCCTGCTCCTCTCCTGATGCAGATGCCTTCTCAAGGGCCTCCTGTTCCTGCCTGTCTTCATTCATAGCGATTACGCCTTCGCTCTCCTCATAGGCTTTAACCTCAGCTGCTACCTTTTCCTTAACCTTCTTTTCATTGATGGTAATTACAAGGATACCTACTGCAATCACCATCAGCGCTGCCACACTGAAAAACAGCGGCGTATAGTCGGGGCGTTCTCCTTTGCCCACCAAAAGCTTAATCATAATCAGGGTATAAACGCCTCCCACAGCTCCCATCAGATTAATAATCGCATTTCCCTTACTTCTAAGCTTATTCGGAGTAAGATCCGGCATAAGTGCCACCGCCGGGGATCTGTAAAGTCCCATGGAAATCAAAAGTGCAAACAGTGCAGCTATAAACAGCACCAGATTGACGCTTTTATCCGCCACCGGCAAAAGCAGCATGAAAATAACCGCCAGCACCGTTCCGCCCACAATAAAAGGCATTCTCTTTCCAAAGCCTGTCTCCACCTTGTCAGACAGTGCTCCGAAAACAGGCAGGAGAAATAATGCCAATACATTATCCGCTGCCATCAGAGCTCCGGTAAGCGTTTCTCCAAGCCCAAAGGTATTTTGCAAAATAAGCGGGATGATATTATCATACATCTGCCAAAAGGCGGAGATGGACAGAAAAGCCAGTCCGATCAAAAAGGTACGTCTGTAATTCAGCTTCATATAGTTCCCTCCCAATTTTCCTTCAATGGTATTAGTATAACACATTTTCACATAACCTGATTATTTTTTACATATACTGTCATTCAGAGGTGGCTTTCAATGAAAAAAATCAAATGCTGTACTATTATCGGTATTATTTTTGTTCTGGTTCTCGGAACAATTTTTCATTTTTTATATGAATGGACAGAAAACAATTTTGTAGTGGGTCTTTTTGCTCCAATTAATGAGTCGGTTTGGGAACATATGAAATTAATATTCTTCCCTATGCTTTTATATACCCTGGCAATAACTATAAAATTTAAAGAAATATATCCATGTATTACTACTTCATTCTGCTTGGGAATTTTGTCAGGAACATCACTGATCCCAATATTTTTCTATGCCTACACCTTTATTCTCGGCAAAAATGTCTTTATTTTAGATCTTGCCACCTTTGCCTTAAGCGTTATCATTGCCTTTCTGACGGCTTATAAATTTACATTGTCCTGTAAATTACTGCCCTTTTCTCCTTTTATATATGGCTTTGTATGCCTTTATCTCATATGTTTTATATTATTTACCTTAAAGGCTCCGGACACTGCATTATTTGCCGAACCTGCAGTTTCAAATACCAAAGCAGCACAAACGATCTGCAGCAGCTGAAATAAAGAGCTGCTAAAAATAATAAAAACGCTATAAGTACCACATGCAGGTATCTTCAGCGTTTTCTTGGGTTGGGCTATTCAATTAAGAATAACAGCTCGTAGGGGAATCGAACCCCTGTTTCCGCCGTGAGAGGGCGGCGTCTTAACCGCTTGACCAACGAGCCATTTCATCAAGTGCAATGCCTTACGTATCGCACTTGATTATTTTATTATATGTTGCCGAATAATGCAAGCAGAAATTTTATTTTTTTAATTTTTTTTGAAACAGCTCAGCCTTCAGATCAAATCCACCAATGCCTTCGCCAGTCCATCATGGTTATTATCCTCTTCGGTAATCAATGTTGCAGCCATTTTCACCTCTTCCTTACCGTTGGCCATTGCAATACCCATTCCTGCTTTTTCAATCATGGACAGATCATTTTGCTCATCTCCTGCTGCCACACTGAAGCATGGATTAATACCAATAAGCTCGCAGAGCTTTAAAATGGCAGCGCCCTTTCCCGAAACAGAAGGAAAGAACTCCAAATACCGGGGATTGGAATAAAGGATGGAAACTCCTTCCTCCTCCGCCCACGGAAGAAGCTTCTTTCGAAGCGCCTCAAGCCGCTCTTCATCATGCAATTCAACAGCTATGCACTTACAGGCTCCACCCTGCAATACAGAAGTCACATCAGGGCTATAGATCACAGGCGTCTTGATAACCCTTCTGTAATAACGAAGCTGTTCATTATCCTCCGGCGAAACAATATGGGTATCCGTATAGGTATGGCAGTGAATGCCAAGCTTTCCGGCTGTTTCTACAATATGCTTAATCTGGGGAACGGACAGCATAATCTTATATAAGGTTTTATTCTGGTCACAGTCATAAATCTGTCCCCCGTTATATCCGATCAGGTACATTCCCGGATAATTTAAAGAAAGCTCATCCTTCACATTTCCTACGCTGTTAATATCTCTGCCTGAACAAAGCACCAGCTTATGGCCAGCCTTTGTCCAATCCCGAAGAACCTCTCTGGTATACTCGCTGATCTGCTTCTGATCATTGAGCAGGGTGCCGTCCAGATCCGTAAACAAAATTTTCTTATATTTCAGTGCTTCAGGATGATCCTTCATCCATTGATGTCTTTCCTTAATACGATCTAAAATTTCCTCAGGTATAAAAAGCTTTCCGTATCCGGTAGCAAGCTCAAGCCCCGGCTTTGCCTTTCCGTGAAAATCAGAGCCCCCGCTGATACAAAGATCATATTTTCCTGCAAGCGCACGCATTTCTCTTTCATCCGAAGCCGTATAGGTGCTGTAGACAGCTTCAATACCCTGCAGCCCCATTTCCTTAAGCTGCGCCACCAAATGCTCAAGACGAGCCTTACTCATACCGTAAAGAACCGGATGGGCAAGTACCGGAAAACCGCCTGCTCTCAAAATAATCTCCACTGCCCGCATAGGCGTAATCTTTTTCCTTGGTACAAAGCAGGGCCCTTTGTCACCGATGTAACGGTCAAACGCCTCCTTCAGGCTTTTGGTATAACCATGATCAAGCAAATATCTTGCAAAATGGCCTCTGGTAATCACACACCCGGGGAACGCCTCCACCAGTTCTTCGTAGGTAACCGGCATTCCATGCTCCGACAGCCTGCGGCACATCTCCTTGTTACGGATAATGCGCCCGTTCACAAAATTGACCAGCCGACGCTTAAAGTATTCGCTTTTATGATCGATATACAGTCCTACAATATGAATGTCCCTGCCCTCATATTCTGTCGAAAATTCAATTCCGGGGATAAGCTCGATCCCCTTATCCTTAGCTGCCTCTAACGCCTCATCAATACCGTCAACCGTATCATGATCCGTCAGTGCCAACGCAGAAAGCCCCTTCCGGGCTGCATAATTCACCAGCTCGGCAGGGGTTAAGCTTCCGTCAGATTTATTTGAATGAGAGTGTAAATCTACAATACTCATAACTGCCATCATCCTCATCCTTTGATATAGCTTTTAATTCCTTACAATTCCCTGATTTAAACCGATGTAAAGCCCTTGGCCTTAATACAGTTTTCCACCTCTCTGATATCCTCTGTATGAAAAATCAATATAGGTTTGCCGGAAGCTCTGTTAAAGGACAAATAAATGTAATTTACATTGATATTGCTTTCATAAAGCATCTGAAGGAGAAAATTTAAATTACCCACCCTGTCCTCCAGTTCAACACCGATCACATCTGTCAGCTTGCATAAATATCCTTCCTGCTCTAATGCCGCTTTCGCATTTTGAGGATCGGATACCACCATACGGATAATGCCGTATTCCGCACTGTCATTGGTTACCGAACCCAGAATATTAATCTCCTTATCCTTCAATATTCCGGTTATATGCTGCATGGTACCCTTTTTATTTTCCGTAAAAATTGATAATTGCTTTAACATAATGACTCCTCTTTAGTTATCGTCTTCCTCTGCCTGCTTGGTATAAACGGTACGCTTTCTTGCCATCTCATCACTTTCCAGATATTCGTCATAGGTAGTAATCTTATCAATCAATGTTCCGCCGGGCAGAATTTCCATAATTCTGTTGGCCGTGGTCTGCACAAACTGATGGTCATGACAGGAAAACAGCGCCACTCCCGGGAATTTAATCAATCCGTTGTTCAGGGCTGTAATAGACTCCATATCCAAATGATTGGTAGGCTCATCCAGTATCAGGCAGTTTGCCCCGCTGATCATCATCTTGGAAAGAAGACAGCGCACCTTTTCTCCACCGGATAAAACCTTTACCTTCTTAACGCCGTCCTCCCCGGCAAACAACATTCTGCCAAGGAAGCCCCGCACATAGGTTACATCCTTAACGGATGAATAACCGGTCAGCCAGTCAACAATGGTCATATCATTATCAAATTCAGCTGTATTGTCCTTAGGAAAATATGCCTGTGAGGTGGTGACACCCCACTTGTAGGTTCCCTCGTCAGGCTCTATCTCTCCGGTCAAAATCTGGAATAAAGTAGTCTTGGCAAGCTCATTTCCGCCCACAAAAGCCACTTTATCATCATGCCCCAAAATAAAGGAAATATTATCTAAAACCTTTTCCCCGTTAATTGTTTTGGAAATTCCCTCAACAGTCAAAACCTCATTGCCGATTTCACGCTCAGGGCGGAAATCAATGTAAGGGTATTTTCTGCTGGATGGCTTAATTTCATCCAGTTCAATCTTTTCCAACGCACGTTTTCTGGAGGTTGCCTGCTTGGATTTGGAAGCATTGGCGGAGAAACGGGAAATAAATTCCTGCAGCTCCTTGATCTTTTCTTCCTTCTTCTTATTAGCCTCCTTCATCTGCTTAACCAAAAGCTGGCTTGACTCATACCAGAAATCATAGTTTCCGGCATAAAGCTGAATCTTTCCATAATCAATATCTGCGGTGTGGGTACATACCTTATTTAAGAAATAACGGTCATGGGACACCACAATCACCGTATTTTCAAAGTTGATCAGAAACTCCTCCAGCCATGCAATAGCATCCAGATCCAGGTGGTTGGTAGGCTCATCCAAAAGCAAAATATCCGGATTACCGAAAAGCGCCTTGGCAAGCAGAACCTTCACCTTTTCATTACCGTTTAAATCTCCCATGATACTGTAATGGAGATCATTATCAATTCCGAGACCGTTTAAAAGCATAGCCGCATTGGACTCTGCTTCCCATCCGTCCATCTCTGCAAACTCCGCTTCCAGTTCGCTGGCCCGGATACCGTCCTCATCGGAAAAATCTTCCTTGGCATAGATTGCATCCTTTTCCTTCATGATCTGGTAAAGTCTTTCATTTCCCATGATTACCACATCCATAACCGGATAGGCATCATATTTAAAGTGATCCTGCTCCAGCACGGAAAGACGCTGTCCGGGGGTAATCACAATATCACCGTTGGTGGTTTCAAGCTGACCAGACAGTATTTTCAGGAAGGTAGACTTTCCGGCGCCGTTAGCCCCGATAAGCCCATAACAGTTTCCTTCCGTAAACTTAATATTCACATCCTCAAAGAGCGCTTTTTTCCCCACTCTGTAAGTTACATTGTTTGCACTGATCATGTCTAACCCTCTGTTTTTCTATATTTTCACTTTTTAATTACTCATTCCATTATACATAAAACAGATGATTTTTCAAGAAGAATAACCATCATACACAAAATACAGATTATTTAACACCTATTTGCAGCTTATCATTAGACAAATTGATTAAAAATATCAGGAATAAGACAAAATAGGAACTGCTATTTGAACGGATAATAAAATCCTACTGTCCTTTTGGCTCCGACAGTAGGATTCTTAATCTATTTGCTGTATTTTTCTATAAACTTTGCAAAATTTTCATTGTGGTAAGGCAATGTATCATCTTCTATTTTGGCATATAAATAATGTGTTTTTTTATCCTTTGTCTTAATCACAATACTTTTTCTCTTGCTATCAAAAGGACTCATTTTTTTCACACTAATACTTTTAATATCTTCGTTTTTCAAAAAAGTAAATGACTCCTTATTTACTACTAAGTTTTCTAATAAAATTTTTAAAGATAATTTGGGCTGAATCAGATGAAAAAATCCAATGCCATCCTCCGTCTGATTAATCAAAAGTGCCAGATAAGGATATTCCATTCCCGCCACCATACCGGAATATTTTCTGTTATCTTTCATCAAAACAATATAATTATTTTCCCTGCCAACACAGCTAACACCTTCAAACAACTCTCTTACTTTTTCCAAGGTATTAAACTCTTCCATTTCCCTCTCCTTCCTAAATTCCAATGCTTACTGAAGACAGCCGCAGCCATCTGTCTGTCAAAATAATAGCATAAAAAATCTAAGGTTGCAAACGGAAACCAGAACAATCAGACAACATGATAGTCTCTCTGCTATTTCGTATAGTACTTTGCCTGGGCATTCCAAAGCTCGGCATATTTTCCATCCTTCTTAGAAAGCAGCTCCTCATGGCTCCCCTGCTGTATCACACTGCCCTCGTGAAATACGATGATTTCATCACAGAACCGGCAGGAAGACAATCTGTGGCTGATATATACGGCGGTCCGTTCTCCCACGATCTCATTAAAGCGTGTATAAATTTCATATTCCGCCACCGGGTCAAGGGCTGCGGTAGGCTCATCCAGAATAATAAATGCCGCATCCTTGTAAAGGCTCCTTGCTATGGCAATCTTCTGCCCCTGTCCGCCGGACACCTGAATTCCTCCCTCCTCATAATCCTTTCCGATGCTTGTGCCAAGGCCTTTCGGCAGCGCCTGCAGCATTTCCTCAAGTCCCGCCTTCCTTAAGCATTCCAGCACCCGCTGCTCATCACAGACCTTCGACGCCGCCACATTCTGCGAAAGTGGCAGGGACAAGAGCTGAAAGTCCTGAAACACTACGGAAAATACGGATAAATATTCCCGATAATTGTATTTGCGGATATCAATGCCGTTTAACAAAATAGATCCTTCCGTAGGATCATACAGCCTGCAGAGAAGCTTAATAAAGGTAGTCTTACCGGAGCCGTTCTGCCCCACCACCGCTAAGCGCTGTCCCACCTGAAATTTCATGGAAACATGATGAAGCACATAAGAATCGCTCCCCGGATACCGGAAGCTTACATCCCGAAATTCGATCTCATACTTTCTGTCAGACCTCTTTTCCACCGTAAGGGATCCCTGATACATGTCGTTAGGAATATCCAGAAATTGAAACAGCTCCCTTAAGTAAAAGGCATTGGCTCTTATCTGCATCAGCGCTGTCATCATTCCCAGCATCCCGCCTGAAAGCGCTGTCACTGCACCGATATACTGGGTAACCATTCCGATCCCAAATGCCCCGCCCCAGGCCTTCAGACACACATACAAATAGACAATTCCCATAAACAGCCCCGGCAGCAAAGCGGATAACGCCCGCAGCAGACCGCCGACCCCCTTAAGCAACGCCGCCAGCGGAGACGTTGTATCAAACAAATGATAAGATTGGAAACAGGCAATTCCACCCTTTTCTTGCTCATAAAGCCGGATATCCATTCCCCGTTTCTGGTTTGAGCTAAAATCAAGCATCCACCAAAAGCATCGGTTTCCAAATTTTTCTTCTTCTGCAATCTGATTTTCACGGCTAAGCATCACTTTATCCAGAGCCGAGCATCCCACTCCTGTTCCTAAAATGCATAAGAGCAGAACCAATATACACACCGGACTGTTTAAGACTGTCAGCTTGCCGGCACTTTCCGGCACTTTCATGGTAAACAGGGAAACAGAAAGTGCCACCGCCCCCAATATCTTAAACAATTCCTCTAAAATCCATCCAAAATGCCAATACACCCTTGGAAGACCATGACCGGCCCAATTTTCTGCCTGCTCAATCTGTGAAAACAACTCATAGGTCTTTGGGTCATCCAGAGTACAAAAATCCAAATTCAGTATCTTATCTGCATAAATTGTCTGCGTATAATTCCACTGTGCGGATTCGTAGGCCATCTTTACCCGGTACAATAGTGCCTGTAGCAGGGAAAGCACTACCGTAACCGTTAAGATGACCAACACCCACTTAAAAAGCTCTTCCCTTCGCCGCAGTCCGGCAATCTCATTTAAGAGGCGGGCGGTAAAATAAAGCGCACAGTAAGGGTTTACCGCTTTCACCGCCGCATGAAGTCCCGTAAACAGGAACAATCCTCCGGCTTTCTGCCTCCATAAGGATACTGCTCTTTTGTATAGCCGGAAGGCTTCCTTCGGAGAACAGATCAACTCTCCGGATGCACCTTTTTTAGCGGATTTCTTCCATATTCTGCTCATCGCCTTCTCCTCCCTCCTGATAATACTTGCTCTGCAGCTTAAAGAGCTGTGCATACCGTCCTTCCTCAGCCAGCAGCTTTTCATGGGTTCCTTCCTCCGCTATAACACCGTTTTCCAGCAGAATAATTCTGTCGCAAAATCTGGTAGACGCCAGCCTGTGAGAAATATAAACAGAGGTATGTCCCGCTGTCAGTTCCTGATACCGGTTATAGATATCGCTTTCCGCAATGGCATCCAACGCTGCAGTAGGCTCATCCAACAGGATCACCGGGCTGTTCCTGTAAAGCAGCCGTGCCAGCATCAGCCGCTGCATTTCTCCCCCCGAAAACTCTGTGGCATCATTAAACACTGATTTATCCATATGGGTATCAAGTCCCTGCGGCAGACTTCTGATCTTGTCTGCAATCCCTGCTTTTTCAAGACACTCTAAGGCCCGCTGCCTGTCTCCGGCTTCTGTCTGGGACACATTTAAAAGCACGCTTCCTGCCAGAATGGAAAATTCCTGAAACACTGCAGCAAACAGACGATAATATTCCCTTCTGTTCAATTCCTTTACATTAATACCGTTTACAAGCACCTCCCCCTCTGTAGGATCATATAATCCGCAGATCAGCTTTATCAGCGTGGTCTTTCCGGCGCCATTTTGCCCCACCACCGCCAGCTTTTCTCCCCAGGGAATGGTCAGATTTAACTTTTCAAAGATGGGCTTATCCGTTCCCGGATATCGAAAGGTTACATTCTTTAGCTCTATATCAAAAGAAGAGGTCTCCTCATGGTCAATACTTTCTCCTCCTTCCATCCGAAAGATTTCCTCCTGATCCAGATATTCCCGTATGGGAGAAATGTCCAGGCATTGCTTGTGGAGGGTGGAAAAGCTGCTTAAAATTCCCCTTACCCATTCTGTAAATCCTCCTACTGCCGTAAAAAGAAGTAAGAACGAAGATGCTGAGAGCTCTCCCCGCAGGGTAAGGGTAATTAAATACCCGTAGGCAATTCCGTTTCTCAAAAAGGCCAGTATCACATCGATGACATCTGCCAGTAAGTACTTTTTCTCCCGCTTTTTGCAAAAATCCTCGAACAGCCTCAAGTGCCCGTTTAAAAGCTCCTTAAGCCAGTTTTCCATTCCGAATATCCGCACATCCTTGGCAAGATACCTGTCCTGACTTTTTCCCTGTACATAATATAGCTTTTTTAAAATAGTGGCCTTTTCCTCCCGGTGGCGATATTCCCAGCCTGAAATATAGTTGGTCACCAGATACCCTGCAATCGTAGTAATCAGCGTAATCGTAATCAGAAATAAATTCACATTTTTCAGTAAAACCAGATAAATTGCAAAAGCAATGCCGTTTTTTAAAATTTCATACAAGGTCTTCCAGATTGCCTCCGCCGCCGCATTATTGGACTGTACCACCTCTCTTGCCTTAGCCAGCCGGTTCTGACATTCCGAATCTTCTATAAGTGGATAAGAGCACACCGCGCTCTTTTTTACAATTTTAGTCAGAATACCTATACGCACTTCAATTCTGCCCGGCAGGGTATTTAAGTCAATATAGGCATCCAATGCCCGAAGCAGCATCAGTCCTGCAGTAAAGCAGCCAATCAGAATCAGCAGTTCACTTAAAGCTGCATGGATTTCGATTTTCCCAAGCAGCACCGGCGTCACAAACAGCTCCAGCAAAGAAATCCCTACTGCTGTCAGCGCCTGTGCCGCCACAAGATACAGCACCGAAGGTACATTGCGGGCAGCAGCTTCTATCATAAACCATACATTGCTTCCCATTCCGTATTTCCTTATTACTTTGTTATGCATCTTCATCCTCTCCTTCCTCCTACACTCTACCACAGTATAAACAAAGCACACAAATCGGGGGACGAAATGTGTGCTTTCGGGGTTAAAATGTAATCGGGAAATATCAGAAACACAGACTGTAACAGGCTGCTAACGCAGGCTACTGCGGCAGCAGGATTTCCGTTGTAAATGCGCCATCCTCGCTGTTCCGGCTAAGGTACCCCTGATACCGCTCCACAATGGTATCAATGCGGATCAGACCGTACCCGTGTCCCTCTCCCTTTCCGGAAAGGAAACGTCCCTGATGCTTCGTAAGCTTTTTACCTGCGCAGGTATTGGTAAAGGACATATAAAGCTGGGTGTTTTTCATATCCATATACACCCGGATCAGCCGCTCCTCTTTGGGCAGCTCCATACAGGCTTCAATGGCATTGTCAAACAGATTTCCTATGATAATGCAGAGATCAATCTCTGCTGTGGTAAGCGCAACCGGCACGCTGGCATCCGCATTCACCTGAATATCCTTTGATTTGGCAAGGGAAATTTTACTGTTCAAAATCACGTCCGTCATTTTGTTTCCCGTCTTCATTACCATATCCACAGTATTTAAGTCCGTATCCAGCTCATCCAGATACCGCTTTAATGATTCCAAATCCCCCAGCGCCGCATAGCTTTTCAGCACCTGAATGTGATTGCGGTAATCATGCCGCCAGCCCCGGATCTGCCGGTACATATTTTCCACCTCGGCATAGTGGGTGGCCAGCAGACCGCCCTGATATCTGGCTATTCTTTTATCAATCATTTTATCCAATAAATGCATGCCTACTCCTAAAAATATCTGATAACAGCCTGGTTAAGCTTATCATACAGTCCCCTTGACAGAGGAAGTCTGACGCCGCTTTTTAAGAAAACCTCTCCTTTGGTAATTTTCCTGATGCAGGTCAGATTCACCACATAGGAACGATGGATTTGAAAAAATCTTTCATCCAGTTCTTTGCTGATTTCCTTTAAGGGACGTTTGATGCTGTGCTCCTCCGCTCCGTGAATGGTCACATAGTTTTTCTGTACCTCCAGCCATTCAATTTCATATAAGGGTATTCGAAGAATTTGCCCTGCTGTCTCCAAAATGAAAGCCTTCTCCTGTACCTGAATGCGCTGTGCCGCACGGTCAAGCACCTCCCATACTTTCTCTTTTGTGACAGGTTTCAGCAAATAATGAAGAGCCTCCACGTCATACCCCTCTGAAATATATTCCATATAACCCGTAACGAAAATAATCTGAATACTTCTGTTTCCGCTGCGGATCTTCTTGGCAAGCTCCACGCCGCTCATGCCTGCCATTTCGATATCAAGCAGAAGCACATCAAAATCCTTTTCCTCCTCATAGGTAAACAGAAAACTTTCCGCCGAGGGAAAGCTTTGAATCTCCGGCACGCTTTTCCGTTCTCTTCCCCACTGTTCCACAATTGCTTTTACATAGGCAAGATCAGCCGCCTCATCATCACATATTGCAAACTTGTACACTGGTAATTCTCCGTTCTTTGAAACTCTGTCTGCCAAAATTTTATGAAACAAAATCAAACAGACTGATCTGGTTTGATTCCGGCAGATCGCCCAGAAGATGCAGGTCATCCATCAGATCAATGATGGTCTTTGACACCTTGGTTCTCTGACGAAAATCATCCTTGGAAAGGAAGGGACCATCTTTGGCCGCCTCCACAATGGCATCAGCCGCCTTTTCTCCCAGGCCGTCAATACTGTTTAAGGAAGGCATCAGCTTATCTCCCACAATCTGGAAGTTTCTGGAGTGGGCAGAAAAAATATCAATGGGCACAAAGTCAAAGCCTCGGGCATACATTTCCTGCACGATCTTCATATCCTTAAAGGAATCCTGTTCCTTTTTGGACAGGGTATCCGCTCTCCTCTTATAATCAGCCATCACATTTTCAAGGTGCTGCTGTCCCTGGCACATCAGCTCATAGGAAAAGGCCGATGCACGAATGGAAAAGTAGGAAGCATAGTAGGCAAGAGGATAATTGATCTTACAGTAGGCAATTCTCCACGCCATCATAACGTAAGCCGCCGCATGAGCCTTGGGAAACATGTACTTGATCTTCTTACAGGACCATATATACCAATCCGGCACGTTATGAGCCGTCATTTCCTTTTCCCACTCAGGCTTTAAGCCCTTGCCCTTACGGACACTTTCCATAATCGTAAAGGACAGAGCGCTGTCCACACCCTGATTAATCAGATAAATCATAATATCATCACGACAGCAGATACAGCCTGAAATAGTTGCCTTTCCCTCTGCAATCAGGGTTTGGGCATTTCCAAGCCACACATCCGTACCATGACCCAGACCGGAAATTCTAATAAGGTCGGAAAGGCTTTGGGGCTTGGTATCCAGAAGCATTTGAATAACGAAATCGGTACCAAACTCCGGAACCCCCAATGAGCCTAAAGGGCATCCGTCTATATCGGCAGGCGTAATGCCGAGAGCCGACGTATTTTGAAACAGGGACATAACTCCCTTGTCATCAAGAGGTATCTTGGTAGGATCAATTCCCGTAAGATCCTGCAGCATTCTGATCATAGTCGGATCATCATGTCCCAGTATATCAAGCTTTAACAGATTGTGATCAATGGAATGGTAGTCAAAATGAGTGGTCACTATATCCGTCGTCATATCGTTGGCCGGATGCTGTACCGGAGTAAAGGAATTAATATCCTCCCCTACAGGAAGCACTATAATTCCTCCCGGATGCTGACCCGTACTTCTTCGAATCCCGGTGCATCCTCCTACAATTCTGTTAATCTCACAGGTTCGCTTCCTGCTGCCCTTTTCCTCATAATAATTCTTGACATAACCAAAGGCTGTCTTATCTGCCAGAGTTGCAATGGTTCCTGCCCTGTAGGTCTGCCCTGCGCCGAAGATAACCTCCGTATACTTATGAGCCTTACTTTGATATTCTCCCGAAAAATTCAGGTCGATATCCGGCTCCTTATCCCCCTTAAATCCAAGAAAGGTTTCAAAAGGAATGTCAAATCCGTCCTTGATTAGGGGCTTTCCACATACCGGGCAGTTCTTATCCGGCATATCGCAGCCCGCATTTCCCGCAAAGGCCCTGACCTCCGGGGAGTCAAAATCATAATACCGGCAGTTAGGACATCTGTAATGAGCGCTTAAGGAATTTACCTCCGTGATACCTGCCATAAAGGCCACCAGAGAAGAACCTACGGAGCCTCTTGAACCCACCAGATAACCGTCCTCCACCGACTTCCACACCAGCTTTTGCGCAATAATATACATCACCGCAAATCCGTTGCTGATAATAGAGTGCAGCTCCTTTTCCAACCGCTCCCTGACTATGGGGGGAAGCTCCTCCCCATATAGCTCATGAGCCTTGCTGTAGCAGATATCCGTCAGGGTTTTATCACTGTCCGGGATAACCGGCGGACATTTGTCGGGGCGCACCGGCGACATTACGTCAATGCGGTCCGCAATCTTATTGGTGTTGGTGATTACCACCTCCTGGGCTTTGTCACTGCCAAGATAAGCAAACTCCTCCAGCATCTCTTCTGTGGTGCGCAGATACAGCGGAGCCTGCTCCTCCGCATCCGTAAAGCCCTTCCCTGCCATAATAATTCGGCGGTACACCTCGTCCTCAGGATCAAGGAAGTGCACGTCACAGGTGGCTACCACCGGCTTGCCAAACTCCTCACCCAGCGCCACAATCCGGCGGTTCATATCCATAATATCCTCCATACTGTTAATAGAGGGTACCTTCTCAGAAGCAATCATAAACTTATTATTTCCTAAAGGCTGTATTTCCAGATAGTCATAAAAATTCACCAGCCTGGCAATCTCTGCTTCCGGCTTATTCTCCAGCAGTGCCCGGTAAAGCTCTCCCGCTTCACAGGCGCTTCCCAAAATAAGGCCTTCTCTGTGCTTCATCAAAAGGCTCTTGGGCACTCTGGGGCGCTTGCTGTAATAGGTCAGATGGGACTCCGACACAAGGGTGTACAGGTTTTCCCTTCCGATATTATTCTCGGCCAGAATAATTGCATGATAAGAAGGCAGCCTTTTAATGATGTCCGGGCTTGCATCTCCCATGGCATTAACCTTGGCCAGAGTATCTGCTCCCGCCTCCTTCAGCATAGGAATAAACTTCACAAAAATCTGTGCTGTAGCTTCCGCATCATCCACCGCCCTGTGATGGTTCTCTAAGGACACGTTTAAGGTCTTAGCTACCGCATCAAGGGTATGCTTGGCCTGATGGGGAAGTAAAATTCTTGCAATCCCCACCGTATCCACATAGGTAACTTCCTTCCAAATTCCCTGCCGCTGCGCATTTTCCCTGATAAAGCTCATATCAAAGCTGGCATTGTGCGCCACCAGAATGGCTCCTTCGCAGAATGCCAAAAACTGCGGCAGCACTGTCTCTATAAAGGGAGCATCCATAACCATGCTGTCATTGATGCCGGTAAGCTTTTCTATTTCAAAGGGAATAGGTACATCGGGATTAACAAAGGCGGAAAACCGATCCGTAATTTCTCCTCCCTGCACCTTCACGGCGCCGATTTCAATAATCCTGTTACTCACCGGCGAAAAGCCTGTAGTCTCAATATCAAACACCACAAAATCCGCATTAAAATCCTGCCCTTTTTCTCCTGTTACGATTTCATGCAGATCATCCACCAGGTAAGCTTCCATTCCGTAAATAATCTTAAAAAAGTCCTGCTTGTCAGGCTCTGCCTCCCCGGCCTCCTTGCGCCTTCCCTTCTCTTCCTTCCACAAATCCTCCCACACATGGTTTGCATCGGGGAAGGCCTGAACTACGCCATGGTCTGTGATGGCAATCGCCGGATGTCCCCACTTGTAGGCACGCTTTACGATATCCTTCGCCTCGGAAACTCCGTCCATGTCGCTCATCTTGGTATGGCAATGAAGCTCCACTCTCTTCCTTGCACTGTTATCGCTTCTTGAACTGGTGAAATCCGGTATCTTTTTCACTCCTGAAAGGGAACCAATGGTCAGCTCATTGTCAAACTTATCAATGGTGGTAATACCCTTCAGCTTTACGAAGGCTCCCTTCTTAATCCCTTCCGTCAGCTCTGCCACCTGATCATTTCTGGCAAAAAGCTTGATGGTCATGGTATCTGTAAAATCCGTCACATCAAACATGAGAATGGTTCTCTCATTTTTGATCTCTCTGGAATCATAGTTAATGATCTTTCCCCGGATAACAACCTCTCCCATCTCTCCGATAATATCCTCGATGGGAATAGCCTCCTCCTCAAAATCTCTTCCGTATATTACGTCTGGATTATCAGAATTCTTAATGGGACGCTTAAAATCTCCCCTGCCGCCCTTTTTGAACTCTCCCTTACCGAATTTCCGCCTCTCACCGCCGGCCATCTCTGACACACTTCCCAAAGACGGTGCTTTCCTCTCTTCCGGTGAAATTCCATCCATAGGTGCAGCGTTAGTGGATGCCCGGTCATTTGAAGCTCCCTGACTGACCACTCCTTCAGCTGGCGCCGCTCCTGCTTCATAGGAGCTGATACCCCCTAACGCTCTTGCCGTAATTTCCGCCACCTGTCTGGCAATCTTAATATCGTCATCTTCCCTGTTCTTATCACCGCTCTTTTCCCTGTACACAATATGACAGGCGATGGAAAATCCGCATCTAACGTTAAAAATCTTCTCAAGTATTCTGGACAGTTCTTCTGCCTTGCTCCTTGCAGGAACACAGTCCTCAATGGTGAGCATAAGCTCCTTCTCACCCGGAAATGCAATGTCCGCCGTCTTAAAAAGATTGTACTCAATAGGACTGTAATCCCTAAGCTCCAGCAAAATACTGTCCTTATAGGCATTCAGCAGTTTTTCCGGATTATACTGCCCGGATAAATGGAACTTCTCATACAGCTTTACGGTCACATTATGAGAGGAGAAAAACTGCTTTTTGATTTCCTGCTCCACCTTAAAAACAGTTTCCTTCTGTATCAGATAATCACTGACTATGGTAACACGAATAAGGTCTCTGCGCTTTGTTGCAGAAACCTTTTCCACCATAACCTGTTCAAACATATCCTTTATCTTCCCATCCAGCTTAAGCGTTGGGAAAACATCAAAAAACTGCTTTGCCATCTATGTACGCCATTCCTGTTCTCTAGAGCCGTCTTAATCGTTCCAGTGCTCTAACTCTTCTCTAAGTACACCAAGAAGCTCCTGCTCGGGAACCTTCTTAATAATCTCTCCCTTTTTGATTAAAAGCCCTTCTCCGATTCCTCCCGCAATTCCAATATCCGCTTCCTTAGCCTCACCCGGGCCGTTCACCGCACAGCCCATAACTGCAACCTTAATATCAAGAGGAAACTCTGCAGCCATATTTTCTACCTGATTGGCAAGTCCGATCAAATCAATTTTGGTTCTTCCGCAGGTAGGGCAGGACACCACCTCAATTCCTCCCTTGCGAAGTCCCAATGTTTTTAAAATCAGCTTGGCTGATTTAATTTCCTCAACCGGATCGCCTGTTAAGGATACACGAATGGTATCTCCGATGCCCTGATGCAGAATAAGACCCAAACCAATAGCAGATTTAATATTTCCACTGATAATCGTTCCCGACTCGGTGATCCCCACATGAAGGGGATAATCTGTCTGCTCTGCAAGGATCTCATGTGCCTGCACGCACATTAAAACATCCGAAGACTTAATGCTGATAACCATATTGTTATAGCCAAGCTCTTCAATCGTGCGCACCTTGTCAAGCGCACTTTCCACAATTCCCTCCGCAGTAACGCCGTGATACTTCTCTACAAGTTCCTTTTCAAGAGAACCACTGTTCACGCCTACACGAATAGGAATATTCCTCTCCTTTGCAGCCTGGACAACCGCTGCAACCTTATCCTGTCCGCCGATATTTCCGGGGTTAATCCTGATCTTGTCCGCACCATACTCTATAGCGGCGATTGCCATCTTATAATCAAAATGAATATCCGCCACAAGCGGAATGGAAATTTGCTTTTTGATCTCACCAATTGCCTGCGCTGCCTCCATGGTAGGTACCGTACACCGGATTATCTCACAGCCTGCTGCCTCCAGCCTGTGTATCTGCTCCACGGTAGCCGCAACATCCTCTGTCCGGGTATTGGTCATAGATTGTATTAAGATGGGATTCCCCCCTCCGATCACCTTGTCGCCTATATGAATGACTCTTGTATGCTCTCTGGTCATAGACTTGTCCTCCGATAACTATATATAAAAATATTATATGCCAAGGCCCGCAGAATAGCAAATCAAAAACAGCTAACAACTTAATTTTGTCCTTCTATCAGAAACACCCGGCTCACATACAAATTCCCCTCCTGCCCCTCGGCCACCATTTGAAGGCTCAATACCCCTTCAGGAAGTCTGCCGGCAGGAAGCTCAAAGCGCACACATTCCTGGGGCATATAGACGGCTCCGTCCTTAAGCAGCAGCTTTCGTCCCAGATCATCACGCATCTCTACCCACAGCCTTTCCTCCTTTTCCCCTGCATAGACAATACTGCCTTTCCGGCTCCAATTATCGTCTGCTCCTGCATTCGCCCCGCAGAACATTTCTCCCCACACACTTCCCAGCAGAAAAAACACCATTCCATACAATCCGAGAAATTTCTTCTCCGTAAGCCTGATGCTCTTTTCCTGCTTACGCAGGATCCTATTCCCTTTCTTTCCGTAAATAAGGAGCTTAAAAACCGCCGCTGCGCCCAAAAACAGCAGAGGCGCCCTTAAAAAGGGGAAGGGAATTTCATATTCCGGCACTCCCATTAACAGCGGATAGCAAAATGTAACTGCGGCAAGGCAGAGAAGTATCCATACCGGCAGCCATTTGATTCTCCATAAAAGCTTTCTGCGCTTTTCCTTTTTGCCGTCATCTAAAAGCGTTGCCTTTAACTGTTCCATATTCTGAAACCTATTCTCCCTCTTTTCATGAGTGCAGATTTCAATTACTCTTTCCAGTTCCTTAGGCAGACTTTTATCATAAACCCGAATAGGGAGCCTTAAACCGACACACTGCCCCGGTGATACCCCAGTAACCATCTCATGGAGCACTGCTCCCAGCGCATAAATATCCCATGTTTTGTCGCTTCGGCATTCCTTCCACTGCTCCGGCGGACAATACCCCGGCGTTCCCGCCAGATCATGCTCTCTCCTCTCCCCATAAGTGCTGCCCAGTACTCCACCAAGATCGATAAGCTTAAGGCTTCCGTCCGGCTTTATCATAATATTTTCCGGCTTCAAATCCCGATAAATAAGCTCCCTGCCACCCTCGTGCAGATAAGAAAGCACCTGACACAGCTCTACAGTCCATGAAACTGCCTGCTTGCAGGGAACCCTGCCGTTTGACAATAAATACCTTCTTAAGGTAATCCCCTCCACATATTCCATCACAAGATAAGTTTTTCCCTGTTCCTTGAACAAATCATATATCTGCGGCAGCCCCGGATGATCCAGCTGCTTTAAAAGTTCTCCCTCCTGCCCCCTCTCTTCTTCCTGAACACATCTTTCTTCCTGAACACCTCCTTCTTCCTGATCTCTCCCTTTTTTCCCACTCCTCTCCTTAACAGCCACCAGCCTGTCCAAATGCAGATCCCTTGCCAGAAAGACTCTGCTCTCAGTTCCCTGTCCGATCTGTTCTAATATTTCATATTTATGAAACAGTATTTTTACTCCTTCCTCCACAATAACAACCATTCCTTTCTCATTCTTACAGTCTCACGTA
>JAUNGK010000018.1 GCA_030524555.1 Bacillota bacterium
AGTCCTTATAGAGAAGCCCTACCTTCTCGGATTCCTCACTGGCCTCAGCGCGGATGTTCAATGCGTTCTGAACATTTGCCATGGTAAGCTCCTCTTCCATGCGCTCCCGTTCAGCTTCAAATTTTTCGTTGATGTTCAAACTTGTCTGCTCTTCCACATTGGTATCACTGGAAACTATGCTGGGATCTAATATCTCAGCAATGCCGGTGCTTAAGAAATCATAGTTTTCTTTTTCACCTGCCTGAACGGTTATTTCCTCTGCTGAAAAAAGATACAGGCTTAAAAGAAAACCCGCAGCCATCACCAGCAGCCTATTTCTCCGGTTCATTCTGCTACCTCCAAATAAATGTTACAAACTTATTACATCAAGTACGGCAACTATATTAACAAATGATACCATATTTGTCAAGTTTAGGCATTTCCCCTGGTAATTTCCACGGTTTTTCTTCCAATTTTTTCCTTATATATTACGGTTTTTTTACATATTTTTCGATTTTTCTACACAAGCCTCCACTGCACTCATAACACTGGCCCGAAGTCCCATTTTCTCCAATACCTGTACTCCCTCAATGGTGGTTCCGCCGGGGGAGCATACCATATCCTTCAGCTCGCCGGGATGCTTTCCGGTTTCCAGCATCAGCTTTGCGCTTCCCATAACCGCCTGGGCTGCAAAGCGCAATGCCTGCTGCCTTGGCATTCCTGCTTTCACCGCTCCGTCGGCCAGCGCTTCAATGAACATAAACACAAAGGCCGGAGAGCTTCCACTGACTCCCCCCACTGCATCAATCAGCTTTTCCGGCACCTCCTCAGCCAGCCCGAAGCTTCCAAGCAGACGCATGCACAGTTCCATATCCGCATCATTCACCCGCTCATTTCTGCAAACGCCGCTGCAGCCTGCCCCCACCATGGCGGGCGTGTTAGGCATACAGCGCACCAGCTTAAGTTCCTTTCCAAAGGCGTTCTCTATCTGAGAAATAGTCTTCCCCGCCGCAATGCTGATAATCAACTCATCCTTTCTGACCACATCACGCATCTGTGGAATCACCTGGTCAAACATCTGGGGTTTCACCGCCAGAATCAACACATCCGCCTTATGCGCCACCTCTTCATTACTCTTCAAAACAGTAATCCCATAGGTCTCATTCACTGTCTTTGCAGTTTCTTCTGTTTTCGCAGATCCGATTATTTCTTCCGGTTTGGCAATATTCTTTGAAAGCATGCCGCCGATCATAGCCTTTGCCATATTTCCTAATCCGATAAATCCAATTGTCATCTTACCAACCATTCCTTTCCCTGTATCTTATCCTCTGTGGCTTCCTGCCGCCTGATAAAGCAGCAGCGCTGCCGCTACCGCTGCATTTAGTGATTCTAATTTCCCTTTCATGGGAATTTTAATATAAATATCCGCCTGATCCGCAGTCTCCTTCTTAAGGCCCTTTCCCTCATTTCCTATAAGGAATGCGCTTCCACCCTGATAGGCAACCCTGTCATAAAACTGCGTTCCCTTTAAATGCGCCGCATAGACGGTAATTTCATGCTCCTTTAATCTTCTAATGGCTTCTCCCAAGTCCTCCACATACAGATGGGGGACACGATACAGAGAGCCCATGGTGGAACGGATGGTTTTGGGGTTATAAATATCTGCGGTTCCCTTACTCATAATCACTCCGCTGACCCCGGCGCCCTCACCGGTACGCAGCATGGTTCCCAGATTTCCCGGATCCTGGATATCCTCAAGAAGAAGAAAAAGAGGCGGGCGGCTCTCAGTACGCCAAATCTGCTCTGCCCTGGTTAGCATGTCCGTAAGGGAATAGGAAAACTGCTCCATTACAAACAAAATCCCCTGAGGGGTCTGGGTATCCGAGGCCTTTTTAAAAACCTCATCACCCAGGATCTCTATAACGATTCCTTTTTCCCTGCAGTGCTCCAGCTTAGCCTGTATTCTTTTCAGCCGGTTTTCATCCTGTTTTGGAGCTTCAACCGCCTTATCTTCTGTTCCCTGTTCCGGGTCTTTCTTCTTAAGAAGCTCCGCAAAGCTCTGGGAGCAGTACACCTCCCTCAGCCTTTCTATAGGCGCCTCTTCAAACATCTTAAGCCCTTCTGCCAGGAAAAGCCCCTCTTTATTTCTGGCCCGGCTCTTTTCCCGAAGGGTCACAAGCTGCTTAATGCGGCTGTTGTTAAAACTGGTGATCATGCCTTTCTCCTTTTATTTTTAAAATAAGGCAGAGAAAAGCTCCTCTGCCTCATAAAATCCGGATCGAATGCTATTGTGATAATAATCTGCTGACCTGGAACTGATATTCAGGAATCTCCTTCTTCATGTTCAGGGCTTCCTCAATATCAAAATCCTGAAATTCTCCGTTCCGATAGCCCACTACCCTGTTGCTCTTTCCCTCACATAGAATGTCCGCTGCATAAGCGCCCATCATAGAGGCATAAAAGCGGTCCTTACAGGTAGGTGAGCCGCCTCTTTGCATGTATCCCAAAATAGTTGCTCTGGTTTCAATACCAGTTGCCGCCTCAATTCTTCTTGCCATAGAGGTTGAATGCCCAATTCCCTCAGCATTAACAATGATATGATGGGTCTTGCCTCTCTTACGGTTATTAATAATATTGTTAATAATGTTCTGCTCGTTAAAATCGTACTTTTCGGGGAGAAGAATATCCTCCGCTCCGTTTGCCACACCGCACCATAAGGCAATATATCCTGCATTTCTGCCCATTACCTCAATAATACTGCATCGCTCATGAGAGGAAGAGGTATCCCTGACCTTATCAATCGCCTGCATGGCAGTGTTAATGGCAGTATCAAAGCCGATGGTATAATCGGTACATGCAATATCCAGATCAATGGTTCCGGGAATACCGATGGTATTAATCCCATGTCTTGCCAGTGCCTGTGCACCCCGATAGGAACCGTCGCCGCCGATTACCACAAGTCCGTCAATTCCATGCTTTCTGCAGATTTCCGCTCCCTGCTTCTGAACTTCCTCCTGCTTAAATTCCGGACACCTTGCAGTTCCCAATATGGTACCGCCCTTCTGGATGGTATCGGAAACATTCTTCTTTTCCATATCTATGATTTCTTCATTTAAAAGACCCTGATATCCCTTTTTAATACCCTTGACCTTTACGCCGTTTCCAATTGCCTTACGCACAACTGCACGGATTGCTGCGTTCATGCCGGGGGCATCACCGCCGCTGGTAAGTACACCAATGGTTTTAATCTCTGTTGCCATAAGCTTCCCGTCCTTTCTTTGCTGTTTATTTTATACTCTTTCACTATGGTTTTCAATCATTTTTAACATCCCAGACAATTTTTATATTATCTTTACCAAATCTGTTACTTAATTTTTCGTATAATTCCTTGTCCGCATTTACATTTTTGTTGGGGGGCAGCTTTTTCATTGCTCTTATTTCTTCTATATAAATAATCACACTGTCACTGCCGTCCGAATCCGCCAAAAGGGAATACATCTCTTTTTCTTCCTTTTCATAGCTTTCCCTGGACGGGAACTTGATCCACAGCTTTCTTGGGATTTCATCAAAGGCTGTTATCCTCTCACAAATCAGCTTTCCATCTTTATCCTCCTCAAGGGATACCCGGCCTCTGACAAAGATTTTATTATCCTCCATAAGCTTTGTACTGTATTTCTCATAGTCCCTGGGAAATACAATAACCTCCACACTTCCTACCAGGTCCTCTACCTGAAGAAATGCCATTACCTTATCATTTTTGGTGTACTTAATCTTCTTGTCTGCGATCATACCGCCAATGATTGCTGTTGCATTATCCTTCACCACCGTAGCACCCGTTTCCTCATCTATCATGAAATCGGCAGTTGTGTTGGTGATACCCTTTTTCCACAGCTCCTCCTGCTCCTCTAAGGGGTGTCCGCTTATATAGATACCGAGAACCTCCTTTTCAAAGGCAAGAAGCATCTCCTTCGGATATTCTCCCACGTCGGGAAGCTTCACCTCAAACTCTTCCTTCTGACTCTCATCCACAATATCAAACAGGCTCATCTGACCCGCCATATTATTTTTTCTGTCATGAACAATATGATCCATAATCTGCACATAAGCGCTCATGAATTGCTTTCTGGTGCCGGGCAGGCTGTCAAAGGCTCCTGCCTTAATAAAGTTCTCAATGGCCTTTCTGTTAACATCTTTATCCGCCATCCTGGTAATAAAATCCTTCAGGTTGGTATAAGGACCTCTCTCCTTCCTCTCCTTTACCACCGCATCAATAACCGGCCTTCCTACGCTTTTAATGGCTGTCAGGGCGTAGCGGATAGATCTGCCATCCACCGAAAATCCGCTTTCCCCCTGATTGATATCCGGCGGAAGAATGGAAATCCCCATACTTCTGCAGACCATAATATATTCTGCTACCTTGCCGGAATTATCGATCACCGATGTCATCAGGGCTGCCATAAACTCTACCGGATAATAATACTTGAGATAAGCTGTCTGATAGGAAACCACTGCATAGCATGCCGCATGGGACTTATTAAATGCATACTTGGCAAAGTCCATCATATCATCATAAATCTGGGATGCCACCTGCTCGGAGATGCCGTTTGCCACGCATCCCGGCACGCCCTCTTCTTCATTTCCATATATGAAATTGGCCCGTTCCTTTTCCATCACGGACTGCTTTTTCTTACTCATGGCACGGCGAACCAGATCGCTTCTGCCCAGGGTATAACCGCCTAAGTCACGCACGATCTGCATCACCTGCTCCTGGTAAACGATACATCCATAAGTAGGAGCAAGTATATGCTCAAGCTGGGGACAGGAATAGGTGATGGCGCCGCTGTTTCCCTTTCCCTTAATATACTTGGGAATAAAATCCATGGGGCCGGGGCGGTATAGGGAAATACCGGCTATAATATCCTCCAGATTTTCCGGCTTCAGCTCCTTCATAAAACTTTTCATACCGCCGCTTTCCAACTGGAACACGCCGTCCGTTCGTCCGGTTCCGATGGAAGAGAGCACCTTTTTATCGTCAAAATCTATCTTGTCAATATCAATATGTATTCCCGTGCTTTTCTCAATTAATGCCACCGCATCCCTCAGTACGGTAAGCGTCCGAAGTCCCAGAAAATCCATTTTAAGAAGCCCCAGCTCCTCAATAGTGGTCATGGTGAACTGGGTGGTAATGGAACCGTCCGCCCCTCTTGATAAGGGCACCAGCTCCTCCGCCGGTCTGGAACAGATTACCACACCGGCAGCATGCATGGAGGTATGCCTGGGAAGTCCCTCAAGGCGCTTGCTCATGTCGATCAGAGTTCTCACCTGCTGATCCGACTCATACAGCTTTCGAAGCTCCGGGTTGATTTGCAGCGCCCGGTCAATGGTAATATTCAGTTCATTGGGTATCATCTTGGCAAGAGAGTCCACATAAGCATAGGGCAGATCCATCACCCTGCCAACATCCCTGATAACACCCTTGGCGGCCAGGGTACCGAAGGTAACAATCTGAACTACCTTTTCCGCACCGTACTTGCGGCTCACATAATCAATAACCTCCTGCCTTCTCTCGAAGCAAAAATCAATATCAATATCCGGCATGGAAACACGTTCCGGATTAAGGAACCGTTCAAACAGAAGATTGTATTTAATGGGATCAATGTTGGTGATTTTCAGCGCATAGGACACAATGCTTCCCGCCGCCGAGCCACGTCCCGGTCCCACCATGATGCCTTCCTTTTTAGCATAGTTGATGAAATCCCATACAATCAGGAAATAGTCAACATATCCCATGGTTCTGATTACATCAAGCTCATAGTCAAGGCGCTGCTTAAAGCTTTGACCGGTATTTCCTGCCGGTGCATCCAGATCCTCACCGTAACGCTCTACAAGTCCATCATAGCAAAGCTTATTTAAATAGCTCCAAGAGTCATACCCTCCCGGCACCTCAAATTTGGGCAGCTTGGTTACCCCAAACTCAATTTCCACATGACACCGGTCAGCGATCCTCTGGGTGTTTTCCACTGCTTCCCAGGCATAGGGAAACAGTCCCTTCATCTCTTCCTCGCTCTTTACATAGTACTGACCGCCCTCATAGCGCATTCTGTCCTCGTCGGCCAGCTTTTTGCCGGTTTGAATACACAAAAGAATATCATGAGGCTTCGCATCATCCTCATAGGTATAATGCACATCATTGGTAGCAACTAACGGAATATCAAGCTCCCTGCTCATCTGAAGAAGCGTGGTGTTGACCATTCTCTGCTCAGGGATGCCATGATCCTGCAGCTCCAGAAAATAATTGCCCTTACCAAAGCATTCCTGATACCTTAATGCCGCTTTCCTGGCCTCATCCACAAGCCCTTTTTGAATATATCTGGGCACTTCCCCTGCCAGGCAGGCGGAAAGTGCAATAATCCCCTCATGGTGGGCCCGCAGAAGCTCCATATCCACACGAGGCTTATAATAATATCCTTCCGTAAACCCACGGCTTACAATTTTCATCAGATTATCATAGCCGGTATTGTTTTCTGCAAGCAAAACAAGGTGGTAATACCTGTCCTCACCACCTGTCAGTTCTTTATCAAACCGGGAATTAGGCGCCACGTACACCTCACATCCAAGGATGGGATTGATCCCTTCCTCCTTACATGCCTTGTAAAAGTCGATCACACCGTACATAACACCGTGATCTGTGATGGCGGCACTGTCCATGCCAAGCTCCTTCACCCGTTTTACATATTCTTTTATTTTGTTGGAGCCGTCCAGCAGACTGTACTCTGTATGGACGTGAAGATGTGTAAATGCCATGTGTGCCACCCTTCCGCTGTTTTTGCATAGCTTTATTGTACCAAAAAACAGTTCTATTGGGAAGTGGCAGTTGCCTACTTCTGATACTCCGCAAGCCGCCCGTTCATCAGCCTTGCCTCTTTTGCCGCTCTCTTCCATTCCACCAACGACACGCTTAAAAATATAATATTAATGAGCAGCAGCATTCCGATTACATGAGGAAGATATTCAACGGAAAACCAGTCAAAAAAAATCCCAAAGCCCAATACCACTGCATTGACCTCCACATAATGCATCAAAACCAGCAATGCCTTTTTCTTTCCGCTAATGCTCTTTTCCGGATATATCAGCCCTCCGATGCTGCACAGAAGGGATACGAACAATATCTGCCACAAAAGGCTTACATCCAGCTCCTCCTTCGGCGTAAAGAAGGTAATAAAAAATGCAGTTGCAAACAATACGCCCGTCACCACACATACATATGTATGCAAAAAAACTTTAATCCTGTTCAATTCTAAGCACCTCCTTACAGCCCCAGCTTTTCCTTCAATATGGGAACATACTGTCTGGAAATAACAAGCTTTTCACCGTTTTTCATACACGCCTCAAAACGTCCGCCCAAACCCGGAGCCAGACTTTTTACCTTAGCCAGATTGATAATAACGGACTTCGACGCCCTGAAAAAATCCGTTCCATAAAATCTTTTCTCCAGCTCATACAGCTTAAATTTGGTTTCATAAACTTCCTTATCCGTATATAGGAAAACTCTGTTATCCACCGCCTCAAAATAATAGATTTCTTTAGGCGCAATCTGCTGCAGCCTGCCGTCTTTCACCCCGACCATCTTATCCTGTCCGCTTTTAAAGGAATAGATCAGTTTCAGAAGCTGCTCATCTACCTGCCGGCAGCGGATGATGATCTCATCCTCTTCCCCTTCGGGACAATCCACAATTGTAATTTTCATTTACATACCCCGCATCTGTACTGTACATACAGATTCCTTTTCTGTCATTATCTGTCTCTCAGTCTGCGTCTCCCACTGATCAATACAGAAGCTGCTATTGCCATTATACCACAGGCGAGAAGAAAAATGATCTGTCCAAACAATGATACTTCACTGCCGCCCATGATAATGGTTACTCCCATAGACTCTCTGAACATATCTGCCGCCGTATCCGGCAGTCCTGCAAACGTTTTTTCTACCGCATCCTCAATGCAGATCACCCGCATCATTGCCGCTCCATGCAGCACCGGCAGGCACTTAAGCGCCTTTGCCACCCCTGCGGGAAGCATGGACATAGGAAGGTAAATTGCTCCTATAAATCCCACCAAGGTTCCTATAATCGTAAGGAGGCCGCTCCATGCGCTTTCACTGTGAACCAAAAGCGCCAGCAAATAGGAAAGGGAAGCATACACAAACGCATTCAGTGCAATCATTCCCACCAGCTTAAGCAACGAGACAGAAGGAAGCAGAGGATGCCCCTTTAACGCCATATAAGCTTCTCCCACAATCAGGGTAACCAGGCACATGCCCACTCCTATCACCCATGAGGAACAAATATATCCCAAGGCAAGCTTAATTCTTTTAATCGGTGCAATATAAAAACTGGCAAGCCGCTTTCTTGTCTCATCCTCCACCATAACTCCCATTACTGTCAGGGTTACCGTCACAGTATTGACCACCAGAATCCCGGCCAGCGTCCACATCTGTATCAAATATTCCGCATTTTTTTCATCTGCAGCCGTATCTCTCACACCTCCCATTTCAGCAAGCGCTTCCACAACATTTTCACTGTTCATGCTTCCTAAAAATATCACCATAAGAGCCAGCACAATCAGCATGGACAGCACCGAAAAAAACACCGCCATATAATCCCTCAAAAACATGAACATATTTCTTTTCATCAAATAATAAATTTCTCTCATCACTTTATCACCTTTCCGCTTTCATCTGCCCTTCCGTCAAATAAAAAGCACTCTCCCATACATTAACCCTTTAACTCCTCCGGCGTTTTGCCGGTTAAGTTTAAGAACACATCATCCATGGAACCCTGTACCACCTCAAAGCCGCTGATCAATCCCTCCACAGCGCCAAGTACCGGCAGTGCCCCAAGACTGTCCGCCAAATCAACGATGAAAAGCTCCTCCTTTTGCCGGAATGCAATTTCCCGTTCCAGCAGACACTTCACAAGCTGTTCTAGAAAGCCTTCCTTTGGGGAAAGCCTGAGCTTATCCCTGGCATAGGTCTCCTTTAATGAAAAAGGCGTTCCGTACTCCTTAAGGACTCCCCCGTCAATCACCGCAATATGGGAAGCACGGGCGGCCTCCTCCATATAGTGGGTGGTGAGAAAAACGGTCATATCCTCCTCCCTGCGCAGCCTGTAAATACACTGCCATACCTTCTTCCTGGTTGCCGGGTCAAGCCCTGTAGTCGGCTCATCAAGAAACATGATATCCGGCGTATTTACAAGCGCTCTTGCAATTTCGCACCGCCTTTTCTGTCCGCCGGAAAGCTTTGCAAATCTTCTGTTATATACATCCGAAAGCTCCAAAATCTCACATATTTTAAAAATATTCTCTGTCAGCTTTCTGCTGTTTTTCTCATATAAGGCCCCTCTGATGAAAAGATTTTCCTTCACCGTCAGACGGTCATCCAGACAATTATTCTGATAAACCACACCGATCCGTTTCCTGATCTCTTCATCCTCTCTTCCAAGCGCCAATCCGCAAATTTCAGCCCTGCCTGCCGTAGGCCTAAAGAGGGTACAAAGCATATTGATGGTAGTGGACTTTCCGGCACCATTTACTCCAAGGAAACCAAACAGCTCACCCTTTTCCACCTGAAAACTGATATCATTTACCGCTTTCACCTCTCCAAAATATTTTTTCAGACCCTCTACTTTTATAGCTGTCTCCACACTTATACCTCCTGTTTTTAACTATGCTTCACATTCTTCCTAACTACCACTACCGTTTCAGCATCTTATTCTTACCATAGCAAACAGCTTACCTCAATACACATTGAAGTAAGCTGTTAAATTTAAAATGTAAGTTGCTTAAAGCGGAAGCAAAAGGTTATGAGCGGTATCTTATCAGGGACTTTGCAATACGGAGTAATCCCCGCCGTCCGCAAACAGCGGCTTTATATATTTTCCGTCTCTGCTCACCGCAAAATGCAGATGTGGCCCGGTGCTGGTACCTGTTCTTCCCACGGTGGCAATCTGCTCCCCGCGTGACACCTGCTGTCCTTCCTCTACCAGTATCTCATCCAAACAGGAATAATAGGTGGCATCCCCGTTTCCATGAAGGATAATCACATAGTGGCCGCACGCCGTATCTTCTCCCGTCTTCACCACGATTCCGTCTGCCGCTGCTGTCACGGGGGTTCCTTTATCTGCCGCGAAATCAATACCGGAATGAAGCTTTTCCTCCCCCGTCACCGGATGCACCCGCGTGCCGAATCCGTCGCTGATCCGTTCATATTCCACAGGGCAGGAAAACAGAATTTCCTCATCCGTTACGGCACCATCCGTTTCCGGCAAAAGCAGCACCTCAAACTGATCCCTGGGCCTGTCAGGATTATAGTTCATGATTGTTTCGTCGCCAGCCTGCCCTTCCGGGATGTATGTATAATCCACCGCATCCTGCTCCTGCCCGCCGCCTGCTTCCTGGATGCTGTCTGAATCAATCATATCGGGAGTGACATATTCCTCCAAAGCTGCCTGCCCGGCTCCGTCTTCCACATCTTGCTCATCTTCATCCTCAGACGGAGCCGTCGGAGCTGCACTCGCCACTACCTTTTCGGATATCTTTTCTTCCGGTAATATAACAATCCCATCGTCGGAAGAAGCCTGTGCACTGTGGGGACCTCCATCTTCCGCTGCATCCACCAGTAAAAATACAGCCGCCAGACATGCCACTACAGCCGCTGCAGTACAAATTCCTACTCCGGTCTTTTTCATCTTCACCACTCTTTTTATCCTGCTTTTCACATTGTTTTCTCCAAAGGCGATGGGATATCCTGCTTTCCGTCCCTCTCCTGCCAGACAAAGCAGGGTCTTAGCATAATCCTTCCTCTTATCATAGCCGATTTTTCTAAGCACCGCTTCATCGCAAGAGGATTCCATGTCTCCTTCCATCAGCCAAAAAGCTGCCCACACCAACGGATTAAACCAGTGGATGCAGCACACCAGATAAGCAATGGGCTTAATCACGTGGTCAAATCGTCTGATATGTGTATTCTCATGCTCAAGAACGAGCTGTCTTTGTGTTTGATCCAGCCCCTCCGGCAGGTAGATATTGGGATGAAAAATACCTGCAACGAAAGGCGTTTGAATCTTTTGAGATCGAAGACTATGCAAAAAGTATCTATATCTGAGGGCAGTATATAAAACAAGAACCAGAACAACGCCCACCCATATTGCTGCCATAATTTTTAAAATCTTCTCCGGCACTGCAAGGAAAAACCGCTCATTTCTCTCGTCCTCATAATAATAGCTGGCGCTGTCAGCGTCGTATCCCGGTACCCCGGCCTCACCCTGATCCGTCCAGGCTTTCTCTTCGGCCTCCTGTCCCTGCGTGCCTGCCGGTTGGTCCTTAGCATTCGTCACCTGCTCCTGCGGCATATAATTGTTCTCTGCCTCTACCTGGCTTTCGCTCCATGGATCTGTTCCGATCACCGGTGTACCCGGTATCACTCCAAAGCCTGTCGTTAACCCCACCGGGCAGATCAGTCGAATCAACACCACAGCCCACAACAAATAGGAAAATATTTTAGGCGCCCGACTCAGTAAAAGCCGAACCGATATAATGACCAGAATACACACGGAGGCCTTAATACTCATATTAAGAACCGTAACAAACAAATTAATCATACCGCTTATCTCTTCTCCTTCCACAAACCAATCCGGCTCTGCTAAGTGTTCTCATCTATAAATTTTTTCATTTCCTCCACTTCAAGCCGGGACAGCTTTCTTCCTCCGCAAAAGGCGGTAAGAAATCTGGGAAGCGAACCGTCAAATACATCCTCCACATACCTTCGGCTCTGCATGCCGTAAAATTCTTCCCTTCCAAGCCTTGCTGTTACCAATGCATTTTCATTCTTAAAAATACCCTTTTCACAAAGCTTCTTAAGCACCGTATAGGTAGTGGATTTCTTCCAGTTCATCTCTCTTTCACAAAGCTTCACCAGCTCCGGGGAAGAAATCGGTTCATTCTCCCATATGATATCCGCAAATTTTGCTTCGGCGTCCGCCAGCTTATATTCTCCCATAATGCCCTTCCTTCCGTTTGACTGGTAATATCCTTTGACGATATCCCATACTATGTACATTATTAAAAGTTTGGTCTATTTGTGATAGACCATCTTTTGTTATTAGTCTATTTCAAATAGACCAAATTGTCAAGCACTAAAAAAGAGTTGGCCGGACAGCTATGAACCATTTTTGATAATGTCATAATAAACCACAAAGGAAAATGTCTCTGGCGTGGTATGATATCTCCTGTAAAGGAGGTTGATCTTATCAGAAAGGTTATTTTAAACATGGATGAACAGAAAAAATATGAAGTTATCAAAAGGCTGGTTGATGAAAATGGCAATAAGGACAGAGCTGCTTTGACTCTTGGCATTACGAAAAGACAGATATACCGCCTGATCAATGTCTATTACGAAAAAGGTAAAGCCGGTTTCGTTCATGGCAACAGAGGGCGCAGACCTGTTTCCACCATCTCTGATGACACCAGGAACCTTGTTCTTGACCTGTACAAAACAAAATACTATGAAGCTAATTTTACACACTTTACTGAGCTTTTGAACCGCATGGAAGGCATTAAGCTCTCTGTCTCTACCGTTACATCCATTCTGGAGGCAGATCACATCCTCTCTCCCAGGGTTACCAGGGCAAAACGCAAGCGTATAAAAAAAGCGTTGAATGCCAGACTAGGTACTGCCGGTTCAAAGAAGGAAGCTGCCCGGCTACAGGCAAATCTGGTCGCTGTTGAAGATGCTCATTCCAGACGGCCCAGATGTGCTTATTTCGGTGAACTGGAGCAGATGGATGCTTCAGCTTATGAATGGTTCGGCACCGGTAACTCAACTCTGCATATCGCTGTAGATGATGCGACCGGTGCCATTACCGGTGCTTACTTTGACAGGCAGGAGACTTTGTCCGGTTATTATCATGTATTCCACCAACTACTGACTCACTATGGCATTCCCTATAAGTTCTTCACCGACCGCCGCACAGTATTTACCTACAAAAAGAAAAAAGCCTCCTCAATTGAGGAGGACACCTATACGCAGTTTGCATATGCCTGTAAGCAGCTTGGCGTAGAAATTGAAGTCAGTAGTGTTCCACAGGCGAAAGGACGTGTAGAGCGGATGTTCGAGACTTTACAATCACGCCTGCCAGTCGAACTCAGGCTGGCAGGTGTGACCACCATAGAAGCTGCAAATGAATTCTTAAACTCCTACATAAAAGAATTCAATGCTAAGTTTGCTTTACACACAGATAGTATCAAATCTGTATTTGAAACGCAACCCTCAAGCGAAAAAATTAATCTCACTCTGGCAGTTCTTACACAACGCACTGTGGACAGTGGTCACTGTATTCAGTTCAATAAACAGCACTACCGTATGATGGACAGGTACGGAATGCAGACTCACTATCGCAAAGGCACCAAGGTAATGGTAATCCAGGCTTATGATGGAAGTCTCTATTGTAATGTAAACGACAAGGATATATATGTTCTGGATGCCATTCCGAAACATGAACATAAATCCCGTGATTTTGATCATGATTATAAAAAAGCCAATCCACAAAAGCGAAAGATACCAGACATGAACCACCCTTGGCGGAGTAAAGCCTTCTGGAAGTTTGTAAAGTCCCAGGAACATCACTGGGATGATGATATACCTGCTTGATTACAGAAAAAAGCACCGGAAAAACCGGTGCTAATGATTCAAAATTTTTGTGACATTATCAAAAATGCTTGACAGCACTAAAAAAGAGTTGGCCGGACAGCCGTAACGGTTAAACCTTTCTGCGCCGTCCCGGGTAGGCGCAGAAAAGCTTAACTGTTACGGACAGCCAACTCCTCAAGTATTTACCTTGGTATCTAGGATGAGACTACCTCTCCATCATGAGACAAGATCGATACCGCCGCTATTCCCTTTAATTCGGAGATTTGTTCCATAAGTTTTTTATCTTCCTTCACCTTTATCTCTAAAATTAAATCCATTCCGGCTTCTGTAATATTTCTGGACCTCATTTTAAAAGTCCCGGCCACTCTCACCAAACGCAGGATATCCTCCTCTATGTCCTTATTATCTGCATTGACAATCAGCAGATAAGGGCTGATTCTTCCCGGAAGCATATCAAGAAACAAAATACCGACGGTCACCAGCACTGCCATAATAACAGCTACTTTATAAAGTCCTGCGCCGCAGATAATACCCGTTCCAATAGACCAAAAAAGAAACAGAAGGTCCATAGGCTCCTTAATTGCCGTTCGGAATCTTACTATGGACAATGCGCCTACCATGCCTAAGGAGATTACAATACTGGACTGCATGGCCAGTATAATACCTGCAGTTACCACGGAAATAACCGCCATGGATATATTAAAGCTTTTCAAATAGAAAACGCTCCTGGTCACCATTTTATAGACCAGGAAAATGTAACATGCCACGGCAAACGTTATGAGAAGTGTTATGACAATCTTGGCTGTGGATAAATCTGAATAAGAGAAGCCCTCCATAACCGATTTCTTAATTACATCATTAAAATTCATTCTTTTGTTCCTTCACCTTTCGTCAAAATATAAATTTTGTTCTGGAATAATAGTATTTTGAAAAAGAACTTCTTTGGAGCGTTCCCATGTTTAACGCCTCATAAATGTACTGGGGAAGCAGCTGGTCATACTTAACCTCCAATATATGGATGCCAGCCGGAAGTAAAGGAACCATCGCAAGCCTTTCATCCATAAAATTATTTACCTGATTGCTTCCGCTAATATTTCGGTCAAAGGTAATTCTGACATTCCCCCTCGGTTCCACCAAAGCTGTTCTTTCATATTCTACAATGCTGACAGGATGCATACCCCTGGTTTTGATCTGAGCATACAGCTCCATTTCCGTCCCTGGACTATCCTTACACAGTTTTCTTACAGTGCCGTTCATATAGGAAAAGCAGTCCTCCCTGGAAATGAAAACCCCCTCTTTTCTTACCATTCCCCGATACTTTTCCTTTTTCTCCAATTTAATGACGCTGTCGTCATGATTGTATATCCTGATTCTGAATTTTTGCCTGTTTCCAATTCCATCCTCATTTTCTCTCATACCGGAATCATAATAATCATCAAAATATAAGCTTCTGACCGTATACATTCCCTGCTTCTGATGAATATCCTGCTTCATTAACGGTCTCAATCTGTATCTGATAAGCTCTAATTCCATATCCGATACCGGAAATTTCAATTCATGTCTGTAATCCATCCCTTATTGCCCCATTTGACCAATATAGCCATCCAGAAAATCAATTCTTTTATCTATGTACTCATAAATATACTCATCTGACCAATTATTGCCTTCGGACGGCCATTTTAAAGAATTTCTCTGATATGCCCCTGAGGAATACAGATATTCATACTGCATACTTACCATATCAGTCAAAGACTCCTTTGTAATAATATCTTCACGAAGTTCTTTCCACCGGCTGCTAAGCAGATATCCTGTCTCCATGGGATTACACTCATACAGCAGGTAAATATCCGGCGTCCATCCGGCGGCTCTTTCCAAATTCTTTTCCTGATATTTATTAAACTTACACGCCGGGTCATCGATCCATGAATTTCCCCATGTCATATTCAGATCCCATGGTATCTTAATGAACTGATAGCTTCCGTCCTGTTCACAGTCTGCCCAAAAATAAACATTCTTCATGGTATTATCCATACCGCATATCAACAGATTGAATAAATTATAATCCACCGCATTTTCCATATTGAGAATATCCCTGCCCAATTGATAATCCACAATTTCCTCTGTCAAAAACAGGGAGCTCCACCTCCTTAGCGGTTCCCAGTTCTCCTCCAAGCACTCTGAAGGATATTTCATAACAAAGACAGGATTCATTTCATCCGTAAGCACACTGTAAAAATCATCCTCTCCGGGTTCTTCATCACTGTTGCATTTATACAAAATATCCCTGCTGCTTAAAGAAAGCTCCTTTTTATCTATCCTTTCCAACAGTCCGTAGACTCCCAGATATTGGTCATTCATAAACATCTCCACGTATTCCATGGAAATTCCCTCATCGCCGCTTACATGATTACTGCCTGCAATTCTCTGCCATACCTCATAGGAAAGCTTATTATGTATCAGACCTTCATCATCATAAAGTGCATTCAATATCCAATCATCATCCTCACGCATTCCAAGGAACGATACCTTTCTATCCGTCAATGTCAGCCGATAACCGGATTTGGCATAATCACGTGTGGAGGCTCCTCTTACATGCCATTTACAATTCAAATCACCATAGCTTCCTGTGCTCCTGTATTGGTCATAGACCCATACTCTGCCGCTGCTTTCCTCCCCGTCCTGTGATAATTCCGTCAAACAAAGTATCGGCATTCCTGTGAAATACACATTGTACATCCAGCACTGATCTTCCCTGATCCAGTACAGACGAAATACCTTGTTTTGTCTCATGGCCTCCGCCTTATCTTCTAAGGCTTCATCCCAAAGAAAGTAAAGTCTGCCGTCAGAAGCCTTTAACCTGCCCTGAAAGTCTTTCTCTAAAAGTGATTGGGGAAGCAGCAGCATATTTTGTTCCATGTCATAGGCTATAGCAGCGTCTGAAAAGGTAATATCCGGATACAGGAAGGTCTCCTCCTTTCCCTCACACAAAGACTCGATTTCCTCTATGGAAAGAACCTTAACATTCATAATATTCCGGTCAAAGGCAGCTTTCACATTACCAAGGTTCAAATACAGCACCAAACTCAAAACGGATAATATCATGAACCATATCTTCTTCATACAATCTGTCCTCTCTTACCTATAGAACGCAAAATTCATCCTTATATCCTCATAAATGATAAAACTTTGAGGAAAATTATATCTCAATTGAGCAGTAATTTCAATAATATATTTCATTTTTGCATCTAAATAATATTATTCAATTGCAATACAATAAAGAAAAACATCTGAAAGTGAGTGATAGTTTTTTGTCAGAGAACAGCGTACTGAACAGAATTAGATATTTTCTTGAATTTAAACATTGGAGCATTTATAAGCTGGCAAAGGAGTCAGGCCTTTCTTATTCCAGCCTCAACAACATCTTTAACAGAAATACCTGCCCCAGTGTGATGACTCTGGAAAAAATATGTAGTGGGCTGAATATCAGTTTATCAGAATTCTTTGCTTACGAAAAAAATCCATTAAAATCAGATGAATTGACAGTTACGGAGCAGGAAATCATTAATTCCTACCGTTCTCTGTCAAATATCGATAAAAAGCTGTTAGAAGCCTATCTTAACGGTTTGTGTAAAAGATAATACAAAAAGGGCTGCCGCTAATGCGACAGCCCTTACTATTCATGAAACAATATCTTATTGCAAAACTGCATTAATTACATTAATCCCTATCCACAGCACAATTGCCAATACTATAGCAATGATGCACAATACCTTGCCGGCCTTTGCAGCACCTGCTTTGCTGGAACCGGATCCAAGCCTTGCCCTGCTTACGCCAAGACATCCAAGGATAATAGGAATGATCCCTATCACATAACCAAATAAAAGCGGAACAAATACAGACACAAGCCCCAGAATACCAAATACAAGCGCCTGTGTTGCCGCACTGGAATTATCTACCGTGGTTACGGGAATTGCGGAAGGCAGCGGTTGTCCATCCTCTCCCTTAGGAATTTCAACATCCTGCTGCAGCAACGTATAAAGCTGCTCTAAGCTTTGCTTAAAAGGCTTTTTCTGAAGGGATCCCGCAAAGCCATCCAAATCCATTTCCTTGCCGAATCCATTCTTCATCCATGCTTCCAGATGCAGATTTCCGTTCTCGTAGGACCACTTGATATACTTATAGCCCTCCAGCATAGCATCACCTGCACGATATACCTTCTCTCCACCCTTATAGTCAAAAGGTGTAAACTGATTTTTCTTAAGGTAATCGTTCACCATAAAAGAAACAAAGCCTTCTTCCTTGTTTAAAACCAAATCCTTTGTGTACCTTGACATAATAGCCTCCCCCTCATTTCACATTATAAATATTTCTTAAGCACATCTGTCTTGTCCAGCTTTTCCCAAGGCAGATCAAGATCGTTGCGCCCAAAATGGCCGTAAGCTGCTGTCTGCTTATAAATAGGACGACGAAGATCCAGCATCTTAATAATTCCCGCCGGACGAAGATCAAAATTCTCTCTGATGATCTCTACCAGCTTCTCATTGGAAAGCTTACCGGTGCCGAAGGTATCCACCATGATAGAAGTAGGCTGTGCAACACCAATCGCATAGGAAAGCTGAATCTCGCATTTATCCGCCAGACCTGCTGCCACAATGTTCTTTGCTACATAGCGTGCTGCATAAGCGGCGCTTCTGTCCACCTTCGTACAATCCTTACCTGAAAAGGCTCCGCCGCCATGACGGGCATATCCACCATAGGTATCTACGATAATCTTACGTCCGGTAAGACCTGCATCCCCGTGGGGTCCTCCGATTACAAAACGTCCCGTCGGATTGATGAAGTACTTGGTGTCCTCATCCAAAAGCTCCTTGGGAAGAATGGGATCAAACACATACTTCTTGATATCCTTGTGAATCTGCTCCTGAGTCACATCATCATCATGCTGGGTGGATAATACCACTGCCTCCAGACGGATGGGCTTCCCATTCTCATCATATTCTACGGAAACCTGGCTCTTTCCGTCGGGTCTTAAATATTTCAGGGTTCCGTCCTTGCGAACCTTGGTCAGCTGCTTTGCAAGCTTGTGAGCCAGCGAAATGGAGTAAGGCATATATTCCTCTGTCTCGTTGGTAGCATATCCGAACATCATACCCTGATCGCCCGCACCAATCGCTTCAATCTCTGCGTCAGACATCTTGTTTTCTGTAGCAGCGCAATCCTGTTGTTTTGCTTCTAATGCCTTATCAACACCCATGGCAATATCTGCCGACTGCTCATCAATGGCAACCAGCACTGCGCAGGTATTACCGTCAAATCCATACTCAGACTTGGTATAGCCGATCTCCTTTACAGTTTCACGGACAATCTTCTGAATATCCACATAGGCATTGGTTGTAATCTCACCTGTTACCAGAACAAAGCCTGTACAGGTAGCCGTCTCACATGCCACACGGCTCATAGGATCCTTTTCCATGCATGCATCCAAAATCGCATCGGAAATCGCATCGCAGACCTTGTCAGGATGCCCTTCAGTTACAGATTCGGAAGTAAATAAACGTTTTTCCATTTTCTTCTCCTTTTGTTTGATTGATTAATGGTTTCCAACAAAAAATCCGCTTACTTAAGCGGACTCGAAATCGATAATCAAATCCTCTTATTGTTCGACTTACTCGCTCAGGCAGGCACCTTCCGTATCCGGGGTTGCCGTGGCTTCACAGGTCCTATGTACCTCCACCACTCTGAATAAGAGATTTCCCAATATTGAATTTTCATATCTGCATATTAGGCTACACTATACCGCTGTGTTTGTCAATGGCTTTTTCTAAATAGGCTGGCGCAAATTGACATTGGTTGACAATAAATCCCACAACCCCTATAATATAAGAAAAGGGGTATTTTTCTATTTTGGGAGCATAAATAAATGAAAAGAGTTAATATTTCAGAACTACTGCCGGGCATGATTACAGCAGAAGATGTATATAATTTTAACAACCAGCTGATTCTGCCCAGAGGAATCATTTTAAACGATAAGACAATTACAAAGTTAGAGTTTTATTCTGTTCTTCAGGTAAAGGTGGAGGATCAGCCCTTAGAGTCTGCATCAGACGAATCTCCTTATGAGATATCCTATTCCCAAAAAATACAGCAAAGTCCCGAATTTATTCGTTTCCGTAAGGAATTTGAAACCGATGTGAACAACTTCAAGCTTGTAATCAATGACGTTGTCAAAAACGGTGCACCTCTTGATGTGGACAAGCTGATGAATTATACCCTCAACATTCTTGATGTAGGTGCCACTACCCCCAATCTGTTTGATATGCTTCACAATATGAGGCAATATGATGATGCCACCTATGTACACAGCATGAATGTTGCCCTGATTTGCAATGTTTTTGCAAGGTGGCTTAGAATGAGCGAGGAGGAAACCAGGCTTGCCACCATAAGCGGACTTCTTCATGATATTGGCAAGACCAAAATTCCCGATTCCATCATCAAGAAACCCGGGAAGCTGACCGACAATGAATATGACATCGTCAAAAAGCACCCTCAGGAGGGCTACCGCATTTTGCAGAACTCCTCTCTTGATCCTGCCATACTTGATGCTGTATTGATGCACCATGAGCGCCGGGATGGTTCCGGTTATCCCTTTGGCGTTACAGGAGACAAAATCGGCCCCTATGCCAAAATGGTTTCCATTGCAGATGTGTATGATGCTATGACCAGTGCGCGGATTTACCGCGGTCCCTTATGTCCTTTTAAAGCAATTTCTCTTTTTGAAAGCGAGGGGCTGGATAAATACGACACCAAATACATTATGACCTTCCTTGAGAATGTGGTAAATACCTATCTGCTCAATGAGGTTCGACTAAACAACGGACTTACAGGCACCATTGTTTTCATACATAAAGAAAAGCTTTCCGCTCCAACCATCAAAACAGAGCACGGCTTCATAGATTTGAGCATTCATCCCGATATTACGATTGAATCTTTAATTTAAAAGCCCTGCAACGCACAAAACCCTGATTTAAATCAGGGTTTTTATTTAAGCCATATTTTATTTTCCAAAATTTCTCAGCCCGTCTTTAAACGGAACTTCTGCAGCTCCCGCTCACTGTTTACCTTCTCAATCTGAGCGCCAAGCCCCTGCAGCTTTAAATGAAAATCTTCATATCCGCGTTCAATAAATTTAATATCATCTATCAGTGTGGTGCCTTCCGCTGCAAGTCCTGCCATAACAAGAGCCGCTCCTGCACGCAGATCCGGTGCGCTGATGCTTGCCCCTGTATATTTCGATACACCGTCTATAATTGCAGTATTTCCTTCCACCTTAATGCTGGCTCCCATTCTGGTAAGCTCATCCACATACTTAAAGCGGTTCTCAAAAATGCTTTCCGTCACAATGCTGGTTCCCTTGGAAAGTCCTAATGCCACCGTGATCTGAGGCTGCATATCCGTAGGAAATCCCGGATAGGGAAGGGTCTTTACATGAGTATGGGTAAGCGGCTTGGCTGCTACCACCCTTACTGCATCATCCGATTCCTCCACCTCACAGCCAATCTCCATCAGCTTTGCACTAATGGATTCCAAATGCTTGGGAATAACATTCTTAACCGTCACATCACCCTTAGTGACAGCTGCCGCGAACATAAAGGTTCCCGCCTCAATCTGATCGGGAATAATGGCATATTCCGTGCCATGAAGCCTGTTTACACCCTTAATTCTGATCACATCGGTTCCCGCACCCTTGATGGAAGCGCCCATACTGTTTAAGAAATTGGCCACATCCACCACATGCGGTTCCTTGGCCGCATTTTCGATAATCGTCTGCCCCTCTGCCATAGATGCAGCAAGCATCACGTCAATCGTAGCACCTACCGTAACCACATCCATATAAATGTGACCACCCTTAAGCTTTTCTGCTTCTGCAATAATCAGTCCATGCTCTATTCTCACATCAGCGCCAAGAGCACGAAAACCCTTAATATGCTGATCTATGGGGCGGAGCCCGATATTGCATCCACCCGGAAGAGTTACCTGAGCCTTATTATATTTTCCAAGAAGAGCACCCAAAAGATAATAGGATGCACGGATTTTTTTAATATAATCATCCTCAATGGCCAAATCCCGAATGGCCTTGCCGGATATTTTCACCGTATGTCTGTCTATACGCTCAATGACCGCACCTATGCTTTCCATAGCCTGCATCATCACATTAGTATCACGAACATCCGGCATATTCTCTATGAGTACAGTTTCATCCGTCATAATGGAAGCTGCCAGGATTGCAAGCGCCGCATTCTTAGCCCCGCCAATCTCTACTTCTCCCACCAACGGATTACCGCCTTTTATTGCATACTGTTCCATAGTATACCTCTATATAATCATAATCCCGTTAATTTTCACAATCGTATCTGAGCACATTAATTTATTATACCCATATTGTGGCCATCTGTAAACACCAAACGTTAGTTCAGATACTTAAGCGGATTAACCTGTGTGCCGTTAATCAGTATCTCAAAATGCAGGTGCGGCCCTGTGCTTACGCCGGTATTTCCGCTGAGTGCAATCTTTTGTCCCTGTGTTACTGTCTGTCCCGCAGACACCAGAACCTTACTGAGATGTCCATACCTTGTCTGTCTTCCGTCAGGATGATTGATATAAACCACGTACCCGTAGCCGCTTCCCCAACCTGCCCTGGCAACCGTACCACCGCAGGAAGCATATACTGCCGTTCCTGTAGGTGTTGCCCAGTCTACTCCCTTATGGTAGGTGCTTGCACCCTTAGTAGGTCTGCTTCTTCTTCCAAAGTTAGAGGATAAACGTCCTCCCGAAATAGGTTTGATATAGGTAGGCGGAATTTTGGTGCCGCGTTCTACTATCTTAGGCACTGCCTCATAAGTAACTTCCTCTTTAATAATTTCTCTTGCAATTTCCTTATCATTTTCAAAGGTGGTAAGGGCAATAATCTTCCTATGTCCCGCAGAAGGCTCCTGCAGGGTCACCTTCTCTGTGGTATACCAGTCATCATTGTCAATGTAGATAACCTCTGCCTCATAATCCTCCTCATAATAAGCCTCCTCCTGACGAACTACCGCCAGCTTAGGCTCAGGCACGGTGATAATCAGCTCATCACCTACCCGGATCATGGAATTTTCGTCCTCCAGAGAGTCATTCATCTCAATAAGCTTGTCCATGGGAATGTTGGTTTTAATCGCAATCTCAGAAAGGGTATCTCCCGATACCACCTCATATACGTCGCTTTTTTCCTCATCCTGCGTCACTTCCCTGATAGCATCCTCCACATCCATCAGCTCACTCTCATCAAGATAGGCCTCCACCACCTCAATTTCGTCTCCGTACTCCATGGATACAAGCCCCAGCTCGTAATCCTCAAAATCCTTTTCCCCTGCCGGCTCCACCTCCTCAAAGATTTCGGTGAGATCGGCATGGATTCCGGCCTCCATGCTAAGAGTCTCCTGGGCATTAACAAGAGCCTCCTCCTGTGTTTCCACCCCTGCTGAAAGCACGGTAAGCTCTCTTGCCGGATCAAGCTGAAGCTTTACGTGATAGGTGCCGCTGTTATCATACTTGTCAAGGGCTGCCTGAAGAAGCTTAGTTACATCCGATTTATTGGAAAGATTTACCATATATTCATTGATTTTAACCACATAGGATCTATGAAGAGTTTCCCTTACATCCCCGGCAAGCACATCCGTCATTCTGTCAATGACATCCTCTGCCGTATCAATCCTGCCCCAAAGCACCTCACTGCCTTCCGTGGTGAGCTCACTTTCCACCAAAACCAGCTCTGTGCTCTCCTTAGCCACGCGCCGCCTTGCTTCTGTTACATAATCCTCCGCCGCCTGCGGACTGGACACCACGCCCACTTCCACATTATTCAAAATGACTCTGAACATATTATTTCCCGTTTTTTCAAATGATACGTAAGTAGGCAGAAAAAAGATACTGACAATTACTGCCAGTATTGCAATTTTAACATTTCTGATGTTTAATCTTTTATAATAACAGGTAATGTGTTTCATTATATGATAGCAGCTCCGTTGTTTTAATACATAGTTTTATTTTGTAACATTTTCGTAACAGTTTCATTCTAACAGCTATCATTTTACTTGTAAAGAAAAAAAGGGAGGGAATCTTTGGTGGAAACTATAATCTTTCATATAGATGTAAATTCCGCTTACTTAAGCTGGAGCGCCATAAAACGTTTGGAATCCGGCGATACGGTAGATCTTAGAACCATCCCTTCCATAGTGGGCGGTGACATTCAAAAGAGACATGGCGTCGTGCTGGCCAAATCAATCCCTGCCAAAAAATACGGCATTACCACCGGAGAGCCTATCGTAAATGCACTTCGAAAATGTCCGTCTTTAGTATTGGAAGCGCCGGATCATCAGCTTTATCACCAAAGGAGCAGGCAGCTGATGGAGTATCTCACCTCCGTCTGCCCGGAAATTGAACAGCTAAGCGTGGATGAATGCTTCATGGATTACACCCCTATAAGAAACCGCTTTCTCTCACCTGAGTCCGCCGCCGATGTGATCAGAGAACAGGTTAAGGAACGCTTTGGGTTTACGGTGAATATTGGAATTTCAGACAAAAAGGTACTATCTAAAATGGCATCCGATTTTCAAAAACCGGATCGTGTACACACACTATATTCCTACGAAATCAAGGAGAAAATGTGGCCTCTTCCGGTCTCCTGCCTGTATATGTGCGGGAAATCCAGTGTACAGGCCTTATTAAATCTGGGAATACGCACCATCGGAGAACTGGCACAGACAGACCGCAATGTTATTTCTTCCCATATGAAAAGCCATGGAATCATGCTTTGGGAGTATGCCAACGGCATTGATGATTCCACCGTCTCCTCCGCTCCCACCGAGGCAAAGGGAATTGGAAATTCCACCACTCTGCCTAAGGACGTAACCGACAAATCAGAAGCATATAAGTGCCTGCTGGCTTTATCCGACAGCGTCGCCACCCGGCTTCGGGAAGCCGGGCAGCTGGCCGGTATGATCAGTGTGGAAATTAAATACAGCAGCTTTCGAACCGTCTCCCATCAGATGGTGCTTTCTGCTCCTTCCAACACCTCTCAGATTCTTTATCAGGCAGCATGCAGGCTGTTCGATGAGCTTTGGGACGAAGAGCCCATCCGCCTTTTAGGCATTCGAAGTGCTAAGCTGGTTGACCAATCCCAGCCCACACAGCTCTCTTTGTTCGATCTTTCCCTTAAATCGGACAGCTCTTCTGCGGACAATCTTCTATCCGCCTCCAGGACAGGTGCCATTAACGAATCAAAAAACAGCCCTGTCCATCCCTCCAGGGAAAAACTGGCTGCTCTTGATCAAACACTGGATATTATCCGCAAAAAGTACGGAGAAAATGCAATTATCCGCGGAAGTCTTTTAAAAGACCATCCGCAGAAATAATTATGCCCCGTCCTCCGCATGGGACAGGATCAAATATCCTTCAGCCTCTGCCTCCTTTGGGCCTGCAAATGAATGCTCCTTAAATGCCGGAAATCTTAGGGAATTTCCCTCAGCTATCCGGTATTCTTCATTTTCCACCTTCACATTTACGGCTCCCTTGCTTACCGTTAAATAGATCCATGTATTCTCTCCGTATACATTTCCCAGGCAAAGTCCTCCCGGAGCAAGCCGCAGATAAAACAGCTCAAAGGATCGTTCCCTTCTGTAAGGAAACACCACCTGCATACTGTATTCCCCTGCTTTTTCCTTATATATAGAAAGATTTTCCCTATCCACGCTCACAATCTCATCTTCCTTTTTATAAATCAAATCCTCAAAAGAAACCTGCATGCCCTCCATAATTTTACTTACTGTGGCAACTGTAGGATTGGATTCTCCCCTTTCTATCTGCCCCAACATGCTTTTGCTTACACCGGTTTTCTCTGCCAGCATATCAAGGCTTAAATTTCGGGATTTTCTGATCCGCTTCAGGTTATATGCTATATTTCTGTCTATCTGACTCATGATCTGCATTCATCCTCTTTCCTGTCAAATTAAAAAAGCACCAGGCAACGCCTGATGCTACTTCGCTGTAACAAGCTCATTTATATAATTTGCATATAAGTAATCTTACTCACTATTTCCTTATTCGTCAAGCAATAATTTGTCCAAAAACGTTATGATGTCCGTTTTCTTACACTATAACCGAATGTCCCCAGCTTTTTCCCCAGGAGGTAATACCCTCCGTGGGAATAGGCAATAGGCTGTGCCCGATCCAGCGAAAAACGTCCCTTTTCATCCATATATTTTTCATCCGCATGCACCGCCACTACCTCTGCAAGGTACATATCATGGGTGCCGAGGCGCAGCGTCTGTTTCACACGGCATTCCAGATTGACCGGACTTTCCTCCAAAAGCGGAGCCTTCACCTTTTCTCCCGGAATAAGGTGCAGGTTCATTTCCTTAATCTTATCCACATCCCGTCCGCTCTTAACGCCGCAATAATCCGTGGCATATGCCAGCCCTCCGGTAGTCAGATTAATCACAAATTCCTGTGTTTCTTCTATTATATGATGGGAATACCGCTCCGGCCTTACGGAAATTGATACCATAGGCGGATCACTGCATACGGTTCCTGTCCATGCCACAGTAAAAGCATTAGTCTTTCCGTCCTTATCTGCCACCGTGATTAATACCGCAGGTACAGGATAAAGCATGTTTCCCGGTTTCCAGCTTTGCTTACCCATAATCTCTCCAATCTAAAACAGGTTTAAAATTCTGGCAATCGTAATAGCCAGATTTGCAATACTGACAATCATAGTGATAATCATAAACGGAAGCAATACTCTGTTTCTCCCTGCCGACTCCTTCGCTGCCTCCTTAAGCTCTGTTGTCTGCTTTTCCAGCTCTTCCACCACAGCAGCCTGCACATTGCGGTATATTTTAACATTGTCCGTATGGAGGAAATCCTCCAAATGTCTGAAAAGCTCTTCCTGCTTATCAGAAAGTCCTGACATATTTTCCGTAATGCGTTCAAACTGCTCCGAATTTTCTTTGATTTCGGCAATTTTAGCCAGGCTTTCGTTTAAAGTCTGGTTAATGCCGGCAATGGAAAGATCTGATGTCTGCTTGATCCTTGATACGGATGCAGCCTCCACCTCTCCTACCGTCTGCCCCAGCTTCTCATTGGCCTTATCCGCAAGGCTCTGTACTCCCTGGGCGCTTTCTATATTCTTTAAATTCAGCTTCCGCATTTCCTGAAGACATTCGTCATATTTTTCCATCTGCTCCTTAAAAAGGGTAAGCTGCTTTTCCAGGTTTTCAAGCTCCGCCGCATCAGCCGCCGCATTAGCTCTGATAATCTCCTGAGAATTTAGTTTCTGTGCAACCTTATCCATAAAGTTATCCATTTCCAGTAACCATACCTTTCTTAACATCTGCACTTACATATCTATTGTATATTATCATTTTTATCGTCATTTTACAACAAACTCCTTAGGTAAAATCCATTTGTGCATTTTGCATATTTTGAATATGCTTTTTTTTACATTGTTGTAATAATTAACGATAATTTCATACCGTGTTCATAGTTTGTTCATAATTATGCGGTATATTATATTTAAATCAATCAAACAAATTCGTAATGTTTTCATTACACATATAGATAAATTTTTTCATAATAGCCCAGGCGCAGCGATGTGTCTGGGCACTCCTC
>JAUNGK010000216.1 GCA_030524555.1 Bacillota bacterium
AAGCAGAAGAACAGCCAGAACCGGATACAGAGATTGTTTTTGATGCGGATGCGGCTGTGAATAGAACTGCAGCGAAATCTGCACTGGCTGACATGCATGGTGTGTTTGTATTTCGTGATGCATTCATAACACAGGAAAAGCTGGTTAAGCAGGCCGAAAAGGAAGAGAGAGAGCAGATAGAAAAGAAAGTTCTTACCAATACACAGCCGGAAGCTTCTTATAAGGAGTGGGCACAATTGGTATTTCAAGCAGATATAGACAGATATGTTAAGGATGTTTACTATGACAAAGAAGGCAGTGATCTGTTTTTGTGGATTTATTGCGGAATTGTAAGCATCTGTATTTTATGTGCGGCCATTATGATTGAGGATTACTTAAGAAAGAAAAAGCACAGTGCGCAAAAGGATAGTTTATAAAGAGGGATTTTAAATGTCAGATGTATTTAAAAACAGTAGGTTGTAAGCATGTGAGGCTTCTGGAATGCTTATACAGAAAGGGAGGAATGTATGGAGTTAGATAAGGAACTAATTGCAAGAAAACGTCTTGAACAGATAGAAATGGAGAAGGAAGAATGCAGCAGTATTAGGAAACAGCTTGCTCAAATGGAAGAAGAATTCAGTGACCAGAATAAACGCATTAAGGCAGTAAATGATGAATTGTTTGAAAGATATCCGGGTAATTCAAAACTGCAAAACATTTTGCTTCAAAAAGAAGAAGGGCTTCGGCAAAAAAGAATACTTGAAAATCATATGCTGGAAGATTGCCGGGATGAGATCAGTCATAGAATGCAGGAACTTGAAAAAGAAAAGGATATGATTGAGGAAGATTTACGAAAGGGTGAGGAACAAAATGAAAATAACAATAACGTTAGAGCTGCCGCAGGGTGGACAAGCTTGTGACATTCAGGTCTCAAATACGCAGAAGATAGCAGACACTTTGCAGGTGCTTAGGGACAATTCAATTATGTTTAAGAATCTAAAGGACATAAAGATTGTGCGGGAAAAGGAAAGCGGAAGAAAAATCAGCACGGAGAACACATACGAGCAGGTACATATATATTCGGGAGCAGCGTTGATATTAGAGTAAATGAAAAGTAATAAATGTATGAGGTGAAAAATGTCAGAGCTTAAAAGTAGTTTAATTGAAGCAGAGAATGAAAGTATGTTAATGAATATGCAGGGAAGTGGACTACAGGCAACTGTTTCGGCAACCATAGGCTGCACAAACCTTCCGGTAGTGGAGAACTTACAGGAGGCCTGTGCTGCTTTAACTTCCTGCAATCAGAAGTATAAAAATCTTCTTTTAAATCATTCAGAAAGTATTGCAAAGCTGGGAGAAGAATTTCAAGAATTTGATAAGGAAATGGCTGAAAAAATGGGGATTATTTCGTAACCGATTAAGGAGGAAAAATGGGATTAATTTTAAAACCGTCAGAAGTCAAAAATTGTGCAAAGCAGGTGAGAGCCGGGATAGAGGGTAGCCGTAAGAGTTATGCCGGGGCACTGCAGGTTGTTCAGAACTTTGCAGGTAATGAGGCGTTAAAATCCAAGTCGTGGGATACCGCAAAGGGAAAAATAGTAGAAAGCCATCAACTGATTGTTCAGGGAATTGTGGCAGCGCAGGAGAGTATGGTGTCAGAATTAAGCACAGCGGAAGAAGTTCTGGACGGAGAGGAGCGGAATGAGGAACAACTGATACAGGATATTATCAGACTGGAAGAAGAGTGTGAAAGATATATTGAAATGATAAAAAAGTTGTCTAAGCTGGCATCGCGATCAATGATAGCTAGTTGGAGTATTAGCAGGCTTATCAGTCATTATCAGGAGATGCTTGAAACAACGAAAAAGGAGTTGGAGCTTGTAAAGGAGGAATTGAATAAGCTTTATGATCAAGCAGAACAGACCTCTGCGTTGTTCAAGACAATTGGAACACTGCTGCATGCAGTGGAATGCGCTATTAATGATGCAGAGGTATATATCAGCGGAAGGGGAGAGTTGTCAGATGGATCATGGGGAACTTTGATTCCAACTATGGTGGAAGAGATTAATGCGGTAATAAATAAAGAAAAAACAGTTAATGTACAATATGGTGAATCTACAAGACAATTTTTAAAAGAGCATGAAGGTATGTGGGAGACTGTGGTTGAAACAAAAGGGGTATATTCAATAGGATATGGATGTGATTTTACAAAAGAATCAGCACCCGAGTTATATCAGAAGTATGTAATTAATGGAGAAAAAATAACAGAGGAAGACGCAGATATATTATTAGATGAAAAAGTGGTGCTATTTGTGCAGGAATTAGATAAATTTGTAGACACAAATCAACTTGATATTAATCAAAATCAATATGATGCGTTAGTAAGTTATTTTTATAATAATGGTCCATATGTGTTTACTGATGCGGTATACAATAGTTGGATAGAAAAAGAGGGCGAATATGCAGTGCGTGCTGAAGCAAGAAAATGTCTAAAAGAGTATCTTATAAATGAAAATGGAAATTATAATGAACAGACTATTATTAATCTGTTTGTAGCAAGTAAAGGTCCTAATATTAAATATGAATATATTACTAGACGGACTGATGAAGCTAATTTGTTTAATAAAAAAGAAAATGATTAAAATAAGTGGAGAATGGATAATATGAAATGGAACAAAAGTAAAATATTAATATTGGTTTGTATATGCTTTTCTGCAATCTGCGGATGTGCTAATAGTACTGCCTATGATCAAAAATTAGATTACCAGTGGTTCATCAAACCGGGTGTGTATGAGGATATCAAACTACTTGATGAAAACTTAATTGCAGTGAAAGATTCCTCCGGTAAATATGGATTTCTTGACGGTGAAATGAAGCCAATCGCAGAATGCTGGTATTTTAATGTATTGGGTGTCGGTGAGGAAATTGTGAGGGTAATGGATTTTGAGCATCAATTTTTATTTGTTGATTACCAGGGAAATCCGATATGCAAAGAGACATTCCAAGATGCAAATGATTTCAGTGAAGGGTTAGCGGCAGTCAAAAGCGGTGACAAATGGGGCTTCATTGACAAAGAGGGAACACTGGTTATCGACTATCAATATGATAATGTCAATGAAGGATTTAAAGAGGGAGTTGTGCCGGTAGAAGAAAATGGTACCTGGATTTTTATTGACCAAAGCGGCAGTTCGGTTTTCAAGGAAGCATACGAAGCGGCATCACCCTTTTCGGAAGGGTTAGCGGCAGTTAAGCAGGATGATAAATGGGGGTTTATTGATCATAGTGGGGAATCGGTGATTGAATATCAATATGATGAAGCCGGGAATTTTAGTGAAGGCAAAGCATCGGTTATGAAGGTAATTGATGGATGCAAGATGTGGGCATACATCGATACAGAGAATGAAATTGTTTTGGACTATAAGCTATATAGCAGTTCAGAAGGAAGAATAGAAGTGGTAGGGGAGTTTCAAGATGGATATGCACTGGTTACAGACGAACTGTATTGCTTAATCAATGAGCAGGGAGATGTAGTCCTGGGAAATACCTCAAACTTTTTGACGGCGGGAAGCGTATGTGATCCATTGACCGGATATTTGATAGCATATGATTATGCGAATGATGCAATGATGGAAGAAAAATATGGAGTGATTAACATAGATGGGGAAGTAATCGTTCCGTTTGTTTTTGAACATATTTCAGATATTGAGGGAAATCTGGCTGTAGTGAAATGCAAGCAAGGAA
>JAUNGK010000217.1 GCA_030524555.1 Bacillota bacterium
GTGGTTAAGGGAAATTCCGGATTTTTGGCCATGACAAGGTTGGGTTTTATTACAACCTTTAGATCAGGGCGCATATCTTTGGCGACTTCAAGTGTCTCCATGAAACCACAGACAGCGGGATAAATCAATTCTTCTTTATATTCGGGAACGAGTTGAAGGGCTTGTATCATCTTTTTCCTTTCATGCAGCGCCTGTAAGGCGCTTAAATTTTATTTTTATTATTATATGGACAGTGCAAAGATATGTCCAGAAAACAGTTTACACCCAATCATATTGTTTGACAATGGATGCAATTATATAATTCATCGCAAGAAATCAGAGTCCTTTTTATCGTACACTTCTTTTATTATACTGTTATTAGATAAGAAAACAGCACCTGATGAATTACAAATATGCGGTGTGAGGAGGAAGTGTTATGAGAGCTATTCAAAGAATAACCTGGTGGCTGATTGCAACCTTATTGCTGGTACTGATATGTGCCTTTGCCATATCAGGAACGGTTCTTAGCCAGAGCAGGGAAGTTGCTAAGGAGCAGAAGGAATACTATAAGATGCTGGAGCATGAATATGTAAAGGAAATACAGACATTTCTTAAGGATCAGGGATATGCTGCCAGCGGTGTCACCATGAATCGGATCATAGATGAGAATGGAAGCATAGAATACAGGGTGACAATTCATCATCGACGTATTTTAGATTTGGACATGGAACAAAGGGAAAAGCTCCTTACCAAATGCAGGGATGTTAAATTTCCTGTGGAGGGATGCAGTGTTTTTTACGAGCTTTTGGAAAGCTGAAAAAAGAGGAATGACAAGACCAAAAACAGGGATTATAATTGATATAGTTGTGTGACCGGATTTGCTACATTGGCAGACACAGAAAGGAGCATGGTTATATCATGTTAAATAAACCCTTACCACAGCAGATATACAGACATTTTAAAGGAAATTTATATAGGATTGTTACCCTTGCAAAACACAGTGAAACGGGAGAAGAGCTGGTGATTTATCAGGCACTTTACGGGGATTATCAGGTATATGCAAGACCGCTGCCTATGTTTTTTCAAAAGGTAGACCGGGAGAAATATCCTGATGCACCGCAGGAATACCGCTTTGAGCTTGTGAAGGAGCTTTTGCCTGTTCCCAATATGCTTCAGCCGATAGAAACAGCTGGCAGAGAGACGGTTTCGCAGCAGTCAGACGGACAGACGGCGGAGATGTCAGGGAAAGAGCCGTCAGGGCAGTTCGGGATACCACAGGTGGAACAGCCTAAAATGCAGGAGACAGAACAATCCATAGAGCAAGAGGAAATTAATATAGACCCGCTGGTATTGGAGTTTTTGGATGCAGACTCCTACGAGGAGCGTCTTAATATATTGGCAGCACTCCATCATCGTATCACTGACGAGATGATCAACACTATGGCAGTATCTGTAGATTTGGAGGTCAAGGAGGGAGATACGCAGGAGCGGTATGAGGAGCTTAAAAATTGTCTTCTTACGCTTGAAAAATATGAGTGCAACCGCCTTAGATAGCTAGAGATCTTCTCCGGATGCTGCATGGACAGCTTTGCATTTCGTCCGGCGGGAGAAGGAGGAGTAAGATGGCATATGATTTGGCTAACAGACTGGTAATAGGCGTGTCGTCCAGAGCATTGTTCGATCTGACCGTTGAGAATGAGATTTTCCGCACGCAGGGAGTTGATGCTTATTGCAGCTATCAGGTAGAGCATGAAAAGGAGCTTTTAATGCCGGGGAATGGTTTTAGGCTGGTGGAAGCGCTTCTTAATATTAATGAGCTTCCGGGACAGGAGGGCAGGGTGGAGGTTATCATCATGTCCCACAACAGCCCGGATACATCCCTTAGAGTGTTTAACTCCATTGCACATTACGGACTGAATATTTCCAGGGCGGTGCTTGCAAGCGGTGCATCTCTGGCTCCCTATTTGGAAGCATTTCATACGGACTTGTATTTGTCTGCGGATGAGGAGGATGTACAGGCAGCTATCGATTGCGGCATTGCAGCGGGAATCATCTGCTGTGATGAGATCCGCACGCCGGGAAGACAGGAGGAAATTTCTAAGATCCATATAGCCTTTGACGGGGATGCGGTACTGTTTTCTGATGAATCTGAGCGCATATACAGGGAAAGAGGGCTTGAGGCGTTTGAGGAAAATGAGCGGCTGCAGGCCGAAAATCCTCTTAAGCAGGGACCTTTTGCCAAGTTCCTCAAAACAATTTCCGATATTCAAAGAGAATTTACCCCGGAGCAGGCGCCTATCAGAACCGCACTGGTTACTGCCAGAAGCGCACCTGCCCATGAACGGGTTATCAGAACGCTCCGGGCATGGAATGTCCGTATTGATGAGGCCTTCTTTTTGGGTGGAATACCTAAAACAGAAGTACTTAAGGCTTTTGGTGCCCACATCTTTTTTGACGATCAGGCTGTTCATACGAAACCGGCATCGGAGGTGGTTTTCTCTGCCAGAGTGCCTTACAGACAGGAGCCGGAGAAGGAGCGGGGGCGGGATCCCTAAGACCAATTTGTCACTCACAATTTGTCCCATTTTCTTTTGACACTTTAACCCTTATAAGAAAGAGAAACTCGATGAAATATCAAAATATACAGGAGGGACGGTTTGAAAGCCGTCCCAACAGGTTTATTGCTTATGTAAATATAGATGGAGAGACCCGGAAGGTTCATGTGAAGAACACAGGAAGATGCCGGGAGCTTTTGACTGATCATGCCAAAGTGTTTTTGAATAAGAGCACTAATCCGGAAAGAAGTACTGCCTATGATCTGGTGGCAGTACAAAAGGGGCAGCGCATTGTCAACATGGACTCTCAGGCTCCCAATAAAGCAGTGGAGGAGTGGCTTGGGCAGGGTGCTCTTTTTCCCGATGCGGTGAAGATCAGGCCGGAAACTACATATGGCAATTCCCGGTTTGACTTTTACGTTGAGACACCAAAGGATCAAATTTTTATCGAGGTGAAGGGTGTGACCCTGGAGCAGGACAATGTGGTGCTGTTTCCTGACGCTCCCTCTGACAGAGCGGTTAAGCATGTCAGGGAACTGGCGGCTTCTGTAGCACAGGGGTACAAGGCATATATTATTCTGGTAATTCAGATGGAGGATGTGGATTATTTTACACCTAACCGTTCCACCCACCCGGAATTTGCTAAGGCACTGGAGGAGGCGAGAGCGGCAGGAGTGCATGTGCTTGCTTATGACTGTCATGTGACGGCTGACAGTATGACGATCAGACAGCCGGTGGAGGTGCGGCTTTCCGTGCTGGATGAAATAGCCCGGCCTCTCCTTAAGTGGTATGACCAGGGACGGAGAATCCTCCCATGGAGGGAGGAGCCTACGCCTTACCATGTATGGGTGTCCGAGATTATGCTGCAGCAGACCAGAGTGGAGGCTGTCAAGCCCTATTATGACCGCTTTATGAAGGCTTTGCCGGATATTGCAAGCCTTGCAGAGGCGGAAGAGGAAAAGCTTCTTAAGCTATGGGAGGGGCTTGGATATTATAACCGTGTGAGAAATTTAAATAAAGCGGCCAGGGTGATTTTGGAGGAATACGAAGGGCAGATGCCGGATGCATATGAGGAGCTTGTTAAGCTTCCGGGTATCGGAAGCTATACTGCGGGGGCAATCAGCTCCATAGCATACGGAAAACCGGTTCCGGCGGTGGATGGAAATGTACTTCGTGTGCTT